>NZ_CEEDFC010000010.1:0-257379 GCF_979254005.1 Variovorax sp. AC103
GGGCTTTGGTCGGGGGCAAGGTGGGCTGTCCTTGAATTCGCAATGAGGAGGTACCGATACCTTGTAAGGCGCGGCGTCCGGTGCAGCGAAGGATACCGCGCGAAGTGCCGTCGACAGAGTGGAATTGCCACTTCGAAATCTACGGGAAAAGCCTAAGTTACCGGTATCTCTTGCGGTGCCAGACTGCGGCATGGCCCCTCCACCCCTGCTGCAGTTCCAGGCCGTCAGCAAGCGCTTCGGCGGCACGCAGGCGGTCGACAGTGTCACGCTCGACGTGTGCGCCGGGGAAATCCTGGCGCTGCTCGGCGAGAACGGCGCGGGCAAGTCGACGCTCATCAAGCTGCTTGCGGGCATCTACCCCGCGGACCAGGGCGAGATCGTGTTCGACGGCCAGCCGCAGGCCGTGTGGCGGCGCAGCGACCGGCGCGAGCAGCCCGTGGCCTTCATCCACCAGGACCTGGGCCTGGTCGAATGGATGACGGTGGCCGAGAACGTGTGCCTGGGCACCGGCTACCCGCGCCGCTTCGGGCTGATCGACTGGCGCGCCGCCCACGAGACGGCACGCCGCGTGATGGCGCGCGTGGGCTGCGACATCGACCCTGGCCGGCGCGTGTTCTCGCTCACGCGCGCCGAGAAATCGCTGCTGGCCATCGGCCGCGCGCTCGAGGTGAAGGCGCGGTTGCTGGTGCTCGACGAGCCCTCGGCCAGCCTGCCGATGAGCGACGTGGAGCGCATGTTCGGCGTGCTGCGCGAACTGCGGCGCCAGGGCATGGCCATGCTCTACGTGTCGCACCGGCTCGACGAGGTGATGGCCATCTCCGACCGCGCGGCCGTCATGCGCGACGGCAAGCTGGTGGCGGTGAAGGCCACGGCGCAAACCAACGAAGGCGAGCTGGTCGGTCTGATCGTCGGCAAGGCGCTGTCGGCCTCGGTGGCCAAGGCCAAGGCGCCCGCGCGCAGCGAGCCCGTGCTGCAGCTCGACGGTGCCGCCAGCGGCAATGCGGGGCCGTTGAGCCTTGCGGTGCATCGCGGCGAGGTGCTGGGCCTGGTCGGCCTGCGCGGCGCGGGCCACGAGGCCATCAGCCGCGCGATCTTCGGGCGCGAGCCGCTGTCGGCCGGCCGCATGCAGCTGCTCGGCAAGCCCTGCGGCTTCACCTGCCCGGCCGATGCCATCCGCGCCGGCGTGGCCTACGTGGCCGGCGAGCGGCTCGAAGAAAACCTCTGCGGCGCGATGAGCGTGCTGGAGAACCTGTTCCCCAACGCCGCGTTGCACGGCGACCGCGGCCTGGCCTTCGACCGGCCGCGCCGCGAGAACGAGCGCGCGCTGGGCCTCATCCGGCGCTTCGGCATCAACCCGCCCGCGCCGTCGGCCGAGGTGCAGCAGCTCTCGGGCGGCAACCAGCAGAAGGTGGTGCTGGCGCGCTGGTTCCACCTCGACAAGCCACTGGTGGTGCTCGAAGAGCCGACCGCGGGCGTGGACGTGGGCGCCAAGCGGCAGATCTACGGCGTGCTGCGCGAGCGCGCGGAGGCCGGCACCGCACTGGTCGTCGTCTCCACCGACTTCGAGGAAATCGCGACCGTGTGCACCCGCGTGCTCGTGTTCCGCGACGGGCTGATCGCCGCGGAACTGACGGGCGAGGCGATCACGGTCGAAAGACTCCTGGCATTGGCAGCAGGCGCGGCAACGCGCGAGGAAGTTTTGACATGAGCAGTTCCATCAAGTCCACCGCGCTGGAGCCCGACAAGTCCCTCGACGGCGAAGCCGCGTCCGTTGCGCAGCGCATCGGCCGGGCGCTGCCGGTCTACGGGCTCGTGATGCTCACGGTGGCGCTGGCGCTGCTGTTCTCGGTGCTGCTGCCCGACACCTTTCCGACGCTCTTCAACCTGCGCGCCATATTGGCCGACAAGTCGGTCATCGCGTTGCTGGCGCTGGCCGCGACCATTCCGATGATCACCGGCAAGATCGACCTCACGGTGGGCTACGGCATCGTGCTGTGGCACATCCTGGCCATCAGCCTGCAGACGCAGCTGGGCCTGCCCTGGCCGGTGGCGGTGCTCGTCGTGCTGCTGTGCGCGGCGCTGTTCGGCGTGCTCAACGGGCTGCTGGTGGAACTCGCGCAGATCGACTCGTTCATCGCCACGCTGGGCACCGGCACCGTGATCTATGCGGTGGCCATGTGGCACAGCGGCGGGCGCCAGGTGGTGGGCGAGCTGCCCGACGGCTTCGTCGGCATCGCGGGCGGCAACCTGCTGGGGTTGCCGGTCGGCGCTTTCTATGTGCTCGCGGTGAGCGTCACGCTGTGGGTGGTCACCGAATTCACGCCGCTGGGCCGCGCGCTGTACGTGATCGGCGCGAACCCGAAGGCGGCGCAGCTCAACGGCATTGCGGTGCGCAAGCATGTGATGGGCGCCTTCGTCGCGTCGGGCCTGCTGTCGGGCTTTGCGGGCGTGCTGCTGGCCTCGCGGCTGCAGATCGGGCAGGCCAGCGTGGGGCTCGAGTTCCTGCTGCCCGCGCTGGTCGGCGCGTTCCTGGGCTCCACCACCATCCGGCCGGGGCGCGTGAACGTGTGGGGCACGCTGGTGGGCGTGGCCATCCTGGCCATCGGCATCTCGGGCATCCAGCAGTTCGGCGGGGCCTTCTATGTGGAGCCGCTCTTCAACGGGCTGACGCTGCTGGTGTCCATCGGCATCGCGGGCTGGGCGCAGCAGCGGCGCAACCGGTCGATCAAGCGGCGCATCGCCGAGCGGCAGCTCGACCAGGCGGACCCCACGGCGCAGGTGCAACCTGTTTCCCCCGCGCCGTCGAAATGACGACGGCGATTCACCACAACGACTGGAGACAAGCAATGAAGAAGAGTGTTCACGCACGCACGGCCGCCGCCGTGCTGGCCCTGTGCGCCGCCACGCTGGCGCCCAAGGCCATGGCCGACGACTTTCTGGACGCCGCGAAGAAGAAGGTCGAGGTCGCGACCATGACCAAGGAGAAGTGGGACGGCCCCACCACCGGCCCCAAGGCCGTGGCCGGCAAGACCATCGTCTTAGTGGCGGGCGACATGAAGAACGGCGGCATCGTGGGCGTGAGCAAGGGCGTGGAGGAGGCGGCGCGCGCCATCGGCTGGACGGTGCGCGTCATCGACGGGCAGGGCACGGTCAGCGGGCGCACCGCGGCGCTCAACCAGGCGCTGGCCGTGAAGCCGGCGGGCATCGTGGTCGGCGGCTTCGACACCACCGAGCAGAAGGCCGCGTTCTCGGGCGCGGCCACCTCGGGCATTCCGCTGGTCGGCTGGCACTCGGGCGAGCAGCCCGGCCCCAACGACAAGGCCGGCCTGTTCGCCAACGTGACCACCGTGACCGACGACGTGGCCGATGTCGCGGCCTCGTGGGTGGTGGCCGACTCGGGCGGCAAGGCGGGCGTGGTGATCTTCACCGACTCGCAGTACGCCATTGCCCTGTACAAGGCGCGCGCCATGGAGGCGGTCATCAAGAAGTGCGGCGGCTGCACGGTGCTGAGCTTCGAGGACAGCCCCATCTCCGAAAGCTCCACGCGCATGCCGCAGCTCACCACCTCGCTGCTGCAGCGCTTCGGCGACAAGTGGACGCATTCGCTGGCCATCAACGACCTGTACTTCGACTTCATGGGCCCCTCGCTCACGTCGGCGGGCAAGAAGGGCGACGGCGCGCCCAAGGCCGTGTCGGCCGGCGACGGCTCCGAGGCCGCCTACCAGCGCATCCGCACGCAGCGCTTCCAGGCCGGCACCGTGCCGGAGCCGCTGAACATGCAGGGCTGGCAGATCGTGGACGAGCTCAACCGCGCGTTCTCCAAGGAGAAGTGGTCGGGCTATGTGCCCAAGGTGCACCTGGTGACGGTGGGCAACGTCGGCAAGGACGGCGGGCCGAAGAACGTGTTCGACCCGGACAACGGGTATCGCAACCAGTACAAGACGGTGTGGGGCAAGTAGGGCGCGCAGCCCGCCTGCTTCGTTAGCGCAGTTCCTCGTGCTCGAACGTGGCGTTGTCGATCACGTCGTGGTGTTCGAGCCCGTTCTTGTCGAACAGCCGGATGTCGGTGGCCGCCGGCGTGTAGTCGAGGATGCCGAAGTTCTCGCGCGTGCCGACGAGCTTGTACTTGGTGACGCAGGCGCCCGAAGAGATGACCTCGAACATCTTCGTGGCGCCCGCCGGCGGCAGGAAGGCGTTCTCGTGGATGTCGCCCGACAGGAAGATGATCTTGCGCCCCTGGATGAGCTGACGAAACCTGGCGTACTCGTCGCGATAGCGCATCCAGCCGTTGCCGGTGGCGCGAATCGGCATGCCCGCGCAGATGAGGATGAAGCCGTTTTCCGCCTGCAGTTCCTGCGCGAGGAACGCGAACTGCGCTTCGCCCAGCAGCGTGTTCTGGTCACCCGGCTCTTCGCTGTACCAGCGCGTGTCGAGAAAGATGGCCCTGCCGATCCGCTGGCCCTCATGGCTCAGCGGCACCGAGTAGTACAGGCCGGCGACCGGCGGGTCGATGTGCATGAACTGCGCGAACAGCGCGCGTGAAATGTCTTTCTTGGTGGTGCTGACTTGCGTGCCGCTCGCGTTGTTCCAGGCAAAGTCATGGTCGTCCCAGGTGCCGTACACGCCGCCTTGCGGGCCTTGTTTCGCGCGCATGCTGGCGAACAGCTCCTTGAAGCCCGGCGTGTTCCATTGCGCGGTGTACTTCTCGGCCATGACCTGCCGGAAGTAGGCGTCGGCCCACTGTCTGGGCTCTCCCAGGTGGGGAAAGAAGTCCATGTAGATCTGGTCGCCGAGCAGAAAGAGGTAGTCGGGCTGGTGTGCCGCGATGCGTTCCCAGACCGCTTGCGCATGGCCGGCTTGGAGGTTCATGCACGAGGCGAAGGCGATTTTCATGGGGCTCCTCTTTCTGCGCTCCGGCCTGCGGGCCGGGGTGAGGCGCATCTTAGGGAGCGGCCGGGCGCTGTCTCTCCGCAGAACATGGGATGGCGGGGGACGGGCTCGTACGGCAACAGGCTGGGTTCAGGGCATGTCCATGCCCTGAAAAAAAAGCCCCCGAAGAACAGGAGCCCCGCAGAACAAGCGCTCAGTGAATCAGAGCCAGTTCCCGCTCTGCGGCATCTGCACCTTCTCCGCCGGATCGTTGCTCGTCACGAAGGAGCCGATGACGATGCTCAGCAGCGAGATGAAGATGCTCGCGAACAGCGCCGTCCAGAAGCCCGACACCCGGAACCCCTTCACCAGCGCCGCCACCAGCAGGATCATCAGCGCGTTGATGACCAGCAGGAACAGCCCGAAGGTCACCAGCGTCAGCGGCAGCGTGAGCACGATCAGCAGCGGCTTCACCACGGCGTTGGCCAGGCCCAGCAGCAGCGCGGACACCACCAGCGCTCCGGTGCTGTCGAACTTCAGTCCGCGAAAGAGATGGCTCGCCACCCAGAGCGAGACGGCCGTGATGGCCCAGTGAATGAGGAAGGGGGTCAGGTTGTTCAGCATGTCGGGGAGGGGCAGGTGTGACGGGAAGGAACCGGGATCAGCCGGGAGCGTGGCAGCAGACACAGAGCTTGTTCCCGTCCGGATCGCGAAAGTACGCGCAATGTCAGCCCCAGCACGGCCATGAGCGGCGAACAGAAGGCGAAGGCACGTTCGAAATCGTTCACGCCGAGGTTGACATGGGACAGCATCAGTGGAATTTTTCGCAAGACGGCCCAGGATTATCACGGGTGGTGTTTGATTGTTACCCGGTGAAACAATGGCGTACAGCCCGTTAAGATCGCCGCTTTCGCGCCCATGGTCGACAGACACGGGGTTTTCTTTGTCGCCTGATCAACAAGGATCGTGCGCCCCATGGCCAATGCGTCGATCGCCAGCTTGACTCCCGCCCCGGCTTCGGCCGACGAGGCTGAATCGTGGGTCCGCGGCGAGCTCATCCGCAGCCTGATGCGCTCCGCGAAGGGGTCGTACCTGGTGTCCGCGCTGCTGATGCCGGCGATGGTCGGGCTGAACTGGGGCTATGCGGCCCGCTGGGAGCTTCTCACCTGGCTGGTGGCCGGCATTCTGGCCACCGCCTGCCGCGCCTGGGGAGCGCGCGTCTACGCAGTGCGTTACGCCGGGCGCAGCGCCCTGGCGCAGCAGCAGTTCACCGAGCGCTACGGCTTCGTCTGGAGCACCAGCGCGGTGGTCTGGGGCTTCTCGGTGCTGCTGTTCTTCGAGCGTTCGCCGCAGGTCAACCAGTTCATGAGCTGGCTCATCGTGGCCGGCGTGGGCACCTTTCCGCTCAACGGGCTGGCGCTGCACCCGCCGCTGCTCAAGCGCTACGTCAACACCCTGTTCATCACGATGCTCGGCGCGGTGGTGCTGCGCATGATCAGCCTGCAGATGCAGCACCCGCAGTTCCAGTACGGCTACCTGATGCCGGTGCTGCCCGTGCTGCACTGGTTCCTGCTGCTGCGTGCCGGCCGGCACATCCACGAGACCGCGCGCAACAGCCTGGAGCTGCTGTTTCACAACCACATCCTGATCAAATCGCTGACCCAGCAGCGGCAGGCGGCGGTGTCGGCCGTGGCCATGAAGAACCGCTTCCTGGCCAGCGCCGCGCACGACATGCGCCAACCGGTGCTGGCGCTGTCGCTGTACGCCGACTGGCTGCGCAACGAGCCGGAGCTGGTGCTGGAACTCGCGCCGAAGATCGTGCGCGCCACGCACGCGGTGAATGCGCTGTTCGACTCGATGTTCGACCTGGCGCGCATCGACTCGGGCCAGGTGCGCCTGCACGTGGAACGGGTCGACGTGCCCGAACTGCTGCACGACCTGGAGCTGCAGTACCGCCCGGTGGCGGAAAGCCGCGGCCTCGACTTCCGCGTGCACGTGTGCGAGGGCTCGTTCCTGACCGACCCGATCCGCGTGCGCCGCATGATCGGCAACCTGCTGGCCAACGCCATCAAATACACGAGTGAAGGCGGCGTGCTGCTGGCCGCGCGCCATACCCGCGACGGCCTGCGCGTGGAGGTGTGGGACACCGGCATCGGCATTGCGCCCGAGCACCTGCGCGACGTGTTCCTGGAGTTCTACAAGGTGGCCGACCATGCCGGCACCTCCGACGGCTTCGGCCTCGGCCTGGCCATCGTGGCGCGGCTGTCGCACGTGCTGGGGCACCCTGTGAGCGTGCGTTCACGCGTGGGCAGCGGCAGCGTGTTCCGCGTGGCGCTGCACGATGCCGACGAGGCCGTGGCGCAGGCGCGGGTGACGGCGTCGGGCGGCTAGCCAGGACAGGAGCGCGCATAAAAAAACCGCGCCGTTGTGCGCGGTTTTTTCTTTCCTGCACCGAGGAGCCGGTTTCGCCGGGGCTCAGGTGGTGCCCCTGCAAGGGGGGCCGGGAGAAGCGATGCGACGCAGCGCGCGAAGCCTGAAGGTCAGGAAAGCAGCCCGTTCGTGCGCGCGTAGTGCAAGGCCTGCGTGCGGCTCTTCACGCCCAGGCGGCGGAACAGGCGCCACAGGTGCACCTTCACCGTGTGTTCGCTGATCTCCAGGTCGGTGGCGATGTCGCGGTTGCTCATGCCCTTGTCGAGCATGGCGATCAGCTGCGTCTGGCGCTTCGACAGCTTGCCGCTGTTGGCGGCCGGTATGTCGGTTTCCTCTTCTTCCGAACCTGCCATCAGCAGGCCGCGAAGGGCGGCCGCCAGCTCGTTGGAGCTGGCCGACTTCTCGATGTAGGTGTCCGCGCCGGCCTCGATGCAGGCGTCTTCCATGTCGGCAGCCGGTGCGGCCGAGTACACGGCGATCGGCACGTTCGGATAGACCTGCTTGACCGCAATCACGCCCGACACGCCGTTGGTGTCCGGCAGCTTCAGGTCCAGGCAGAAGAGCGTGGGCGCGCCACGCTGCTGCACCGAGCCCGCGAGCTTGTCGAGGCGCTCGAGCTCGACGATGTTCTCGGCCGGACGCAGGCGCCGCAGGACCATCACGATCGCGTCGCGCATCAGGGGGTGGTCGTCGATGACATAAATGCTCATGTTTTCTTCCTTTGTGATCGCACCGTCTTCTCTTTTTCTGCTCACCGGCAGGCAAGCCGATGGGCTTGGCCGGGTCAACTCCCTTGGTGGGTGGGCGTTGCCTCCACCAGTGCCTCCAGCGCCTCGGTGATGGCGCGTGTTCCTTCGGTCGTGTCGATGGGTTCCAGCTGGTCGGCCAGCGCGGTCAATGCCTCGCCACGCTGCGCCTGCAAGAGCGCGATGGTACGGCCCGCTTCCTGCGGCGATGCGAACCCACGGCTTTGCAGCAGGGTCTCGCCGCGCGCGTCCAGCAGCTTGAAATAGAAGAGGCCGTCGGCCTTCTCGCGGTACTGCTTGAAGCTGGGCTTTGCAACCTTGGCCGCCTTGGCGCCGGCCTTGTCCTTGCCCGCCGCGAGGTTGCGCAGGCCCACGGCATGGCGCAGGCTCGTCATGAACGGCTTCGACAGCGCGCGGGCCTTCTCGGCACCGATGAGCAGGATGCGCTCGATCTCGGCCGGGTCGTTCATCAGCGCGTCGTAGCGCGCGCGCAGCGGCGCCACTTCGCGGTCGATGCGCTCGAACAGCGTGTGCTTGGCGTCGCCCCAGCCGATGCCCTCGGCGTAGGCCTTGCGCAACGCCTCGGTTTCCTCGGCGCTGGCAAAGGCCTGGTAGATCTGGAACAGGGCCGAGCCTTCGGTGTCCTTGGGCTCGCCGGGCGCGCGCGAGTCGGTCACGATGCTGGCGATCTGCTTTTGCAGCTGCGCGCGCGGCGCAAACAGCGGGATCGTGTTGCCGTAGCTCTTGCTCATCTTGCGGCCGTCCAGGCCGGGCAGGGTGGCGACGGCATCGTCGATCTCGGCATCGGGCAGCGTGAAGTGCTCGCCGTACTGGTGGTTGAAGCGCTGCGCCATGTCGCGCGCCATCTCGATGTGCTGCACCTGGTCGCGTCCCACCGGCACCTTGTGGGCGTTGAACATCAGGATGTCGGCGCCCATCAGCACCGGGTACATGAACAGGCCGGCCGACACGTCGGCGTCGGGGTCCTCGCCCTTGGCCACGTTCTTGTCGAGCTGCGCCTTGTAGGCATGCGCGCGGTTGAGCACGCCCTTGCCGGTGACGCAGGTGAGGAACCAGGTCAGCTCGGGAATCTCGGGAACGTCCGACTGGCGATAGAAGGTCACGCGCTCTGGGTCGAGCCCGCAGGCCAGCCAGCTGGCCGCGATTTCGAGGGTGGAACGCTGGATCAGCGCCGGCTCCTGCACCTTGATGAGCGCGTGGTAGTCGGCCAGGAAGAAGAAGCTCTGCACGCCGGGCGCGACGCTTTGCCGCACCGAGTGGCGGATCGAGCCGACGTAGTTGCCGAGGTGCGGCGTGCCCGACGGGGTGATGCCGGTCAGGACGCGCAGAGGAGCTTGGGAAGACGTAGCCATGGAGCGAAAAAGAAGAACCTAGAGCAGCAATGCCTTGAGCGGGGTGATGAGCATGTTGATGACGTAGTAGCCCACGTCCATCAGCGGGCGCAGCCAGTAGTTGCTGACCACGCCGGCGATGACGAGACCCATCACGATGAAGAAGCCATAGGGCTCGATGCGTGCCAGGAACTGCTGCGCCGGGCCGTTGGGCAGCAGGCCCGCCAGCACGCGGCCGCCGTCGAGCGGGGGCAGCGGGAACAGGTTGAAGGCCCACATCACCAGGTTGACCAGAATGCCGCCCTGCGCCATCTTGATGAAAAAGGTTTCATCGACGCCGGCCGCCACCATGGCGATCAGCGCCACTGCCCACAGGATGGCCTGGATGAAATTGGACACCGGCCCGGCCAGCGCCACCCAGATCATGTCGCGCTTCGGATGGCGCAGCCGCCCGAAGTTGACGGGCACCGGCTTGGCATAGCCGAACAGGAAGGCACCCGAGGTTGCGAAGTACAGCATCAGCGGCATCAGGATGGTGCCGATGGGGTCGATGTGCTTGAGCGGGTTGAGGGTGACGCGTCCCATGACCTCGGCCGTGTTGTCGCCGAAATGGCGCGCCACATAGCCGTGAGCCGCCTCGTGCACGGTGATCGCGAAGATCACCGGCAGTGCGTAGATCAGTACGGTCTGTATCAGATTGGAAATATCCACGGGGCGATTGTGTCAGACGGGAGTGCTTCTCAGCCCCGATTTCAGAGGCCGAGCACGGCCAATGCACCGCGCCCCTGGCGCACCACGACCGGCTCGTCGCCCGTGCCCATGGGCGTGAGGTCGACCACGGTCGTGGGCTGCGACGGACAGGCGCCGGCATCGATGACGCCGCCGATCTGCTTTTCGAAGCGCTCGCGAATCTCGGCGGCGTCGTTCAGTGCCTCGGTCTCGCCGGGCGCGATCAGCGTGGTGGCCAGCAGCGGTGCGCCGTGCAGCGCCAGCAGCTCCAGCAGCACCGTGTGGTCGGGCACGCGCAGGCCGATGGTCTTGCGCTGCGGATGGCTCACGCGGCGCGGCACTTCCTTGGTGGCTTCGAGCAGGAAGGTGTAGGGCCCGGGCGTGGCGGCCTTCAGCAGGCGGTACTGCTTGTTGTCGACGCGCGCGTAGTTGGCCAGTTCGCTCAGGTCGCGGCACAGCAGCGTGAGGTGGTGCTTGTCGTCGACCTGGCGGATGCGGCGCAGCTTGTCGACCGCGTCCTTGTCGTCGAGGTGGCAGGCCAGCGCGTAGCTGGAGTCGGTGGGCACGGCCACGATCTCGCCGCGCGCGAGCAGCGCCACGGCCTGCTTGAGCAGGCGCTGCTGGGGGTTTTCGGGGTGGACTTCGAAGTACTGGGCCATGATTACCTGGAGGAATGGTTGAACATACTTGACCTCGATACGACCGGGAACCGAGCGCCGCCGGGCCGCCCCAAGGCGCGAGCGGCCCCCTTGGGGGGCAGCGAGGACACGAAGTGCCGAGCGTGGGGGCTCATGACTCCGCGGGTTCTATGGGCACGCGGCGCTCGCGCACCGTGAGCCAGGCGCCGGCGGCGCCGCAGACCGCGATCATCGCCATGCCGATGAGCGAGAAGCGGTCGGGCACATGCGAGAAGATGAGCCAGCCGCCCAGCATCGCGAACGCGATCTGCGCATAAAGATAAGGGGTGAGCGTGGACGCCGGCGCGCGCTGGTAGGCCAGGATCAGCATGAAGTGTCCCACCGTGCCCATGAAACCCATGAGACACAGCAGCGCCCACCATTCCCACGAGGGCAGCGCCGTCCACGCGAAGGGCACCGCCACCGAGGCGATCAGCGTGCCGACCCAGCCGGTGTAGAAGTGCATGGTCAGCGGGTTCTCGGTCTGCGCGAGCTTGCTGGTGAGCACCTGGAACCAGGCGTTGGTCAGCACCAGCCCCAGCGGCAGCAGGATGGCCCAGCTGAAGGCGCTGCCGCCCGGGCGAAGAATGACGAGCGTGCCCGCGAAGCCGCCGGCCACCAGCGTCCAGCGCAGCGGCGACACATGTTCCTTGAGCGTGGTCGCTGCCAGCAGCGTGATCACCAGCGGCGCGATCAGCACGATCGACGTGAACTCGGCCAGCGGCATGTAGCGCAGGCTGAAGAAGGCGAAGACGCTCGACGCCAGCAGCAGCGTCCCGCGCAGCACCTGGTAGCGCGGATGGCGCGTGCGCAGCAGTGCGGTGCCGTGCAGCGGCAGCAGCACCAGCGTGGTCGCCACGGCCTGGAAGGCGTAGCGGAACCACACGCCCATGAGGATCGGAACGCCGAGGGTGGAAAACTTGGTGGCGGTGTCGAGCGTGGCAAAGCAGGCCACCGCCAGGATCACCAGGCCGATGCCCGCGAGGATGCGTTCGGACTCCCGGCTGCGGCTTTCCTGCTCGGCGGCGCGTGCATTGGCCAGCGCAACGGTTGCCGCACTGTCGCTGCCGGGCCGCGCGCTCTGGCTCACTGCTGGATGCGGTCGCCGAGCAGTTCCCACACAGGAGTGAGTGCACCGGGCAGCGGCGGCAGCTTGCCCAGGTCGCAGTGGCTTTCGTCGGGGCTGTGGAAATCGCTGCCGCGCGAGGCGGCGAAACCGAACTCGAGCGCCTTGTCGGCGTACTCGACAAATTCAGCCGGCGTATGGCTGCCGGTGACCACCTCGATCGCCTTGCCGCCATGCGCCTGGAATTCGAGGAACAGCGCGTACTCCTCGTTGGCCGTGAACTTGTAGCGGCCCGGGTGCGCGATGACAGCCATGCCCTTGGCGGCCGTGATCCAGTGCACCGCGTCCTTCAGCGAGGCCCAGCGGTGCGGCACGTAGCCGGGCTTGCCCTCGGTGAGGTACTTGCGAAACACCTCGGGGGTGTCGCGGCAGTGGCCTTGTTCGACCAGAAAGCGCGCGAAGTGCGTGCGCGAGATGAGCTCGGGGTTGCCCACGAACCGCAGCGCGCCTTCGTAGGCGCCCTGGATGCCGACCTTGGCCAGCCCCTCGGACATTTCCTGCGCGCGCTTGCCGCGGCCGCCACGCGTGTCGTACAGGCCCTGCGACATGGCAGCGTCGTCGGGGTCGAAACCCAGGCCGACGATGTGCACCGTTTCGTTCGCGAAGGTCACCGAGATCTCCGTGCCCGTGAGGTAGCGCATGCCGTTCGCGCGGGCCGCCGCAGCGGCGCGGTGCTGGCCGCCCACCTCGTCGTGGTCGGTGAGGGCCCAGAGCTCGACCCCGTTGGCGGCTGCGCGCGCGGCCAGTTCCTCGGGCGTCAATGTGCCGTCGGAGACCACGGAGTGGCAGTGAAGATCGGCGTTGAGTATGGAGGACACCCCTGCATTCTATGGGGTCTGGAACATCGGTGCGGGCGCATGGATGCTGCGCCATGTGCTACTAAATAAATAGCATTACCGCACCGCTGCATGCGGCTCAGCGCTTCTTGCGAAAAGCCGCCCATGCCGCCACCGCGGTGAAGGTGGCCACGATGGCGACCACGATCCAGAAGCCGTGCTTGTGATCGGCCAGCGGAATGCCGCCCACGTTCATGCCGAACAGGCCGGCCAGGATGTTGATCGGCAGCGCCAGCACCGTGACCACCGTCAGCACGAACAGGCTGCGGTTGTTGTCCTCGTTCACGTTGGCGGCAATTTCTTCCTGCAGCAGCTTGATGCGCTCCTGCAGCGCCTGCATGTCGCGCAGCACCACCGAGAACTCTTCGGTCGAGCCGCGCAGTTCCTGCGCGTCGGCCTCGGACATCCAGGCCGGCGGGCCCTGCAGCAGGCGGAAGAGGGCGGCCGGCTCGGGTGCCAGCAGGCGCTGCAGCCGCACCAGCAGGCGCCGCAGCACGCCCAAGCGCGCGCGCTTGTGGTCCAGCCGGCCGGCGAGCAGCTCGTCTTCGATGCGGTCGATGCGCGAGGTGACGCCGCGCACGATCTTCACCAGCACGTCGGCCTGTGCGCGCAGCAGGTGTTCGAGCAGCTCGGTGCTCGAGCGCGGCGCGTCGCCCGCCTTCACCGCGGTGCGCAGCGCATCCACCGAGCGCAGCGGCTTGGTGCGCGCCGTGACCACCAGGCGCGGGCCCACGCTGATCCACAGCGTGGAGATGTCCGAGGGCTCGAAGCTGAATTCGAAGTGCACGTCGTTGATGACGGCGATCAGCGAGTCGTCCGCGCGCTCGATGCGTGTGGAGGGCAGGCCTTCGTGCAGCGTCTCGTAGAAGGTGTCCGACAGGTTGGCGTGCCGCAGCAGCCAGCGCTCCGCATGCGCATGGCTCAAATTGAAGTGCAGCCAGACATAGGCCGGATCGTCTGCGGTGCACTCCCGTTCGCGCTCCTGAGCCAGCCACGCCGCGGCCTGCGCCGAGTCGATGGCACGCGCGGGCTCCGGCGCCGAGGCGTCGAACAGGTAGCCGGAAATCAGCCCGGCTTCGTCGCCGCCATAGGACTGGGCGGCGAGGTCATGGAATGCCGACAAGGTGCGTGGTCAGAAAAAGCGGGTGAACAGCCAGTACAGCGACCCCGACAGCAGCATCGCCACCGGCAGCGTCAGCACCCAGGCCAGCGCGAGGTTGCGCAGCGTGGACATCTGCAGGCCCGAACCGCTGGCCGTCATGGTGCCGGCCACGCCGGACGACAGCACGTGCGTGGTCGACACCGGCAGCCCGTACATGTCGGCCGCGCCGATGGTGACCATGGCCACCAGTTCGGCCGAGGCGCCCTGGGCGTAGCTCAGGTGCGTCTTGCCGATCTTCTCGCCCACGGTGACCACGATGCGCTTCCAGCCGATCATCGTGCCCAGGCCCAGCGCAATGGCCACGGCCACCTTGACCCACAGCGGAATGAAGCGCGTGGCGCTGTCCAGCTCCTCGCGGAACGCGTTCACGCGCATCTTCGTCTCGGCGTCGAACTTCGCGGCGCCGCTCTTGTCGAGGTGGCGAATGGCTTCCGAGGCCAGGTACATGTCGTTGCGCACGTTGGCCACGGCCTCGGCCGGCACCGCGGCCAGCGAGCCGTGCCTGCGCACCTGCTCGCCGATGCTGCCGGCGGTGGCGGCCAGCGCGGGCACCACGGCCGGCGTGAACTCGCGGGTGCGCACATAGGTGGAAAGCGTGTCGCGCGCCGCGGCGGGCTGCAGCGCCGGCAGCGAGGTCGGCACGCTGCGGCTCAGCGTGTTCTGCGCCATCTCGGCCACGGCCACGAACTTGATGGTCTCGTCGGCGGGCATCGCGCGGTTCAGCGCATAGGCCATCGGCACCGTGCCCACCAGGATCAGCATGATCAGCCCCATGCCCTTTTGCCCGTCGTTGGAGCCGTGCGCGAACGACACGCCCGTGCAGGTCAGGATCAGCAGGCCGCGGATCCACCACGGCGGCGGCGCGCTGCCCTTGGGTTCCTCGTACAGCGCGCGGTTCTTCACGAAGGCGCGCAGCGCCAGCAGCAGCAACGCGGCGCAGCCGAAGCCCACCAGCGGCGACAGCAGCAGCGAGTAGCCCACCTTGGTGGCCTGTGCCCAGTCGACGCCGCTGGTGCCGTCGCGCCCGTGCATCAGCGCATTGGCCACGCCCACGCCGATGATCGAGCCGATCAGCGTGTGCGAGGAAGAGGCCGGCAGCCCCAGCCACCACGTGCCGAGGTTCCAGATGATGGCGGCAATCAGCAGCGCGAACACCATGGCGAAGCCGGCGCCCGAGCCCACCTGGAGAATCAGCTCCACCGGCAGCAGCGCGATGATGCCGAAGGCCACCGCGCCGCTGGACACCAGCACGCCCAGGAAGTTGAAGAAGCCCGACCACACCACCGCGAAGTTGGGCGGCAGCGAGTGGGTGTAGATGACGGTGGCCACGGCGTTGGCCGTGTCATGGAAGCCGTTGACGAACTCGAAGCCCAGCGCAATCAGCAGCGCCACGCCCAGCAGGATGTAAGGCACCCACGTGGTGACCGGCGCGCCCGAGGCGGTGACGTCGCCCACCAGGCTCCAGGCCGTGAAGAGCAGGCCCGCGGCCAGCAGCCCCACGAAGGTGATCAGCGTGACCGGGCCGGGCTTGGCGTCGAGCTTGGGCCGGTGCGCGGCGGGCGCCGGCGGCATCTCGGCGTGGGGGGCGGCGAGGGTGTTCATGGCGGCATTTTTTAGGCTGTTGGTATGCCGCGGATGGTGTTCCGGCCATATGACAACTTTGTGTCGGGACCTGTAAAAGAGCGTTCGTCCGTCACGCAGCGGTCATATGTGCAGCGCAGCATGCTTTTTCCTTCGCCTTCCCATTCGAGCTTTCCATGATGCTGAACAGCGCCCTCCCGGACCACGAAGACCTGATGCAACGCATCGCCCGCGACCTGATCGACAGCTACGACGAAGAACTCGAGCTGGAAATCGAGGACCGCAACATCGACGGGCTCGACCCCGCCGCCAGCATTGCCAGCAGCAGTGCCGAAAAGGCCGCCCGCCAGGCCTACTTCAAGGAACTGTTCCGCCTGCAGGGCGAGCTGGTCAAGCTGCAGGACTGGGTGCAGCACAGCAAGCAGAAGGTGGTCATTCTTTTCGAAGGCCGCGACGCGGCGGGCAAGGGCGGCGTCATCAAGCGCATCACGCAGCGCCTGAATCCGCGCGTGGCCCGCGTGGCCGCGCTGCCGGCGCCCAACGACCGCGAACGCACGCAGTGGTACTTCCAGCGCTACGCCGCGCACCTGCCGGCGGCGGGCGAAATGGTGCTGTTCGACCGCAGCTGGTACAACCGCGCCGGCGTCGAGCGCGTGATGGGCTTTTGCAGCGACGACGAGTACGAGGAGTTCTTTCGCACCGTGCCCGAGTTCGAGAAGATGCTCGTGCGCTCGGGCATCAAGCTCATCAAGTACTGGTTCTCCATCACCGACGACGAGCAGCACATGCGCTTTCTCGGCCGCATCCACGACCCGCTCAAGCAGTGGAAGCTCAGCCCCATGGACCTGGAAAGCCGCCGCCGCTGGGAGGAATACACCAAGGCGAAGGAAATCATGCTGGAGCGCACCCACATCCCCGAGGCGCCGTGGTGGGTGGTGCAGGCCGTCGACAAGAAGAAGGCGCGCCTGAACTGCATCAGCCACCTGCTGGGCCAGCTGCCCTACAACGAAGTGCCGCACCCGACGGTCGAGTTGCCCGAGCGTGTGCGCCATGCCGATTACCTGCGCCAGCCCGTGCCGGCCAACATGATCGTTCCGGAGATCTACTGAGGCGCACCCCGGCGGGCGGTCGCCGTTAGGCCGGTCGGCGCTTTGCGTTCACACTGCGCCATGGCCCGTCGTTCCACCGCTTCCGTCTTCGCCCGCGCTTACCAGCGCAACCTGCGTGCGCTGACCAAGGTCACGCTGACCAGCAGCAAGCGCATTGCGGGCAAGGTGCAGCGCGCCGCCGCCCAGCGGCTCAAGCCGCCGCCCGGCAAGGGCGACTGGCTCAGCGGCATGGCCATGGGGGCGGGCGGGGCGCGGGGCTATCACCTGTTTCGCCCGGCCGACCTGCAGCTTGCGCCCGGCGAGAAGCTGCCGCTCATGGTCATGCTGCACGGTTGCGGCCAGACCGGGCGCGACTTCGCCGCCAGCACGCGCATGAACGCGCTGGCCGTGCGCCAGCGCTTCCTGGTGCTCTACCCCGAACAGGACCGGCTGGCCCATCCGCAAGGCTGCTGGAACTGGTACGAGCGCCGCTCGGGCAAGGCCGACGCCGAGGCCGCGACGCTGATGGCCGCGGTCGACCAGGCCTGCGTGCTCTACCCGGTGGACCGCGACCGCGTGGCGGTGGTCGGGCTCTCGGCCGGCGCCAGCATGGCAGCGCTGATTGCCACGCGCTATGCGAACCGCTTTCGCGCGGTTGTCATGCACTCTGGCGTGGCGCCCGGGGCTGCCAAGTCGTCGGCCACGGCGCTGGGCGCGATGCGTGGCCAGAACGTGCCGCCCATGCCCACCACCGCGGTCGGCAAGGCCATGGGCGCGGCCGCCGTCTTCGCCACCTTGCCGCCGATGCTGGTGCTGCATGGCGATGCCGACGCCGTGGTGGCGCCGAGCAATGCCGTCAGCAGCGCCGTGGTGTGGGCGACGGCCCTGGGCGCGAAGCCCGGGCCGCCGCGCGGCATGCAGCGCGGCAAGCGGCGCGCGATGCGCGTGACCGATTTCAAGCGCAAGGGCCGCACGGTGGTCACGCTGTGCGAGATCGCGGGGCTGGGCCACTCGTGGAGCGGCGGTGCGTCCACGCTGATGTTCAGCGACCCGACGGGGCCCGACGCCACGCGCATGACGTGGGCGTTTGCGGCTGCGCAGTTCAAGGCTGCGGCGAAGGGCTGAGCGGCGTCAGCCGCTGGGCGGCAACGGGAGCTCGCCCAGCTTCGAGGCCACGCGCTGGCACGCGGCGATCAGGTCGCGAACGATGCGTTCATCCACATTCAGATCGCCTTCGTATTCGCCGAGGTTTCGTATCTCGTGGCCTTTGGCCAGCACGCGCCACACCTCCGGACCGAGCGCCAAGGTAAGCGGCAGCACCTGGAAGACGATGAAGCGGTTGCTCGACCGGTAGCCATGCCAGCGCCGCGCCGCGAGGCACATCGCATGTGCTGCGTTGTAGCCAGATCGAACCGGCCTTCGACGGAGAGTTGCATCACCTGGGCATCCGCCAGGCGCGCGAGGCCGGAGCGCATCAGGCCCGCGAATTCGCGGGCGTCTGGCGGCTCCGCGGCGAGCGGCTTGGTCGGGCCGCAGAGGTTTTCAAGCGGGGAGGGCATCCGCGTTGCCGATGACCCAGAGCTTGGGCTGTTCCATGACGCGCCTCACGAACGATTCGCCATCCTTGTTTTTTCGCATGAGTTCCTTCTGGGTGAACAGGGTCGGGTTCACTGTTCGGCCGAGTTGCGCCGACACTGCGTCGAGCGCAAGAAACAGATCCGAATACGCAAGTTCCTCACTGATCAGCAGCAGGTCGATGTCGCTCGCGGCCGTGTCGCTCTTCTTCGCGACCGAGCCGAACACGAAGGCAGCCTCGATTTTTTCAGCCAATGGTTGCAGCGCTTCGTACAGCGGGCCGGCGAGCCCGAAGGTCTTGCGCACGATGCCGCACAGCTCTTCGTAGATCGGTGCCTGGGCGTTCGCCTGGTAGTGCTTCTGATTGCCGACGCGAGACATCGTGAGCAGCCCGCTGTCCGTCAGTTGCTTGAGCTCGCGCTGCACGGCGCCGGAGCCTGCGCCGGTAAGCTTGATCAATTCGGTGAAGAAGAAGCTTCGATCCGGTTGACCGAAGAGATAGCCGAGCACGCGTTGCTGCGTGGTCGTGAACAGGGCGTCCGCCAGGCCTGCGGATTTCCCGGTCTCCGGCGTCGGTGATGGAGATTTACCCATTTTGGGTAGTTTAAAGCCCAAAATGGGCTTTTGTAACCCCTGCGCACACGAGCCATGACCAACGAATTGCAATCGCTCACCCAAGCCCTGCGCGACTTCGCCCAGGCGCGCAACTGGGAGCCGTACCACTCCCCGAAGAACCTCGCCTCCGCGCTGTCGGTGGAAGCCGCCGAACTGCTCGAACACTTTCAGTGGCTCACCGAGGCGCAGAGCCGCTCGCTGCCGGCCGACAAGCGCGCGGAGATCGGCACCGAGATCGCCGACGTTTTTCTCTACCTGCTGCAGCTGGCCGACAAGCTCGGCATCGACGTGATCGAGGCGGCCAGAAGCAAGATGGTGCTGAACGCGCAGAAGTACCCCGCCCCGCCGCCCGCCTGAATTCGTTGAACGGCGCGAACCGGCTGAGTACCTCCGTGTACGCCACCCGGCGTATTTCACCTTGATGGTGCATTCCGCAGACTCCTCTCCACGCCAGCACAGCGCTGGCGACAGGTTCAACCCACCCCGGAGCAGGAGTCCACATGCAACGTCGTTTCACACTCAAGGCGCTCACCGCCGCCGTCGCGCTGGCCAGCATTTCTGCTGCGCCCGCATTTGCCGCCGACACCATCAAGGTCGGCGTGCTGCACTCGCTGTCGGGCACGATGGCCATCTCGGAAACCGTGCTGAAAGACACGGTGCTGATGGCCATCGAAGACATCAACAAGAAGGGCGGCGTGCTGGGCAAGCAGCTCGAGCCCGTGATCGTCGACCCCGCCTCCAACTGGCCCCTGTTCGCCGAAAAGACCAAGCAGCTGCTCGGCCAGGACAAGGTCTCGGTGATCTTCGGCTGCTGGACCTCGGTGTCGCGCAAGTCGGTGCTGCCGGTGGTCGAGGAAATGAACGGCCTCTTGTTCTACCCCGTGCAGTACGAAGGTGAAGAACTCTCCAAGAACGTGTTCTACACGGGCGCGGCACCCAACCAGCAAGCCATTCCGGCGGTCGACTACCTGATGAGCAAGGAAGGCGGCGGCGCCAAGCGCTGGGTGCTGCTGGGCACCGACTACGTGTACCCCCGCACCACCAACAAGATCCTGCGCGCCTACCTGAAGAGCAAGGGCGTGAAGGACACCGACATCGACGAAAAGTACACCCCCTTCGGCCACAGCGACTACCAGACCATCGTCGCCGACATCAAGAAGTTCTCTGCCGGTGGCAAGACGGCCGTGGTGTCGACCATCAACGGCGACTCCAACGTGCCCTTCTACAAGGAACTCGGCAACGCCGGCCTGAAGGCCAAGGACGTGCCCGTGGTCGCCTTCTCGGTGGGTGAGGAAGAACTGCGCGGCGTGGACACCAAGCCGCTGGTGGGCCACCTGGCCGCATGGAACTACTTCATGTCGATCAAGAACCCGACCAACACCGCGTTCATCAAGCAGTGGAGCGACTACGCCAAGGCCAAGAACATCGCCGGCCACAAGGACAAGCCGCTCACCAACGACCCGATGGAAGCCACCTGGATCGGCATCCACATGTGGAAGCAGGCCGTGGAGAAGGCCAAGTCGACCGACACCGACAAGGTGATCGCCGCCATGGCCGGCCAGACCTTCACGGCCCCCTCGGGCATCGTGTCGAAGATGGACGAGAAGAACCACCACCTGCACAAGAGCGTGTTCATCGGCGAGATCAAGGCCGACGGCCAGTTCAACGTGGTGTGGAAGACGCCCGGCCCGGTCAAGGCCAAGCCGTGGAGCCCGTACATCGAAGGCAACGACAAGAAGCCGGATTACCCGGCTGGCAAGTCGATGTAAGTGTGTTTCTCCCTCCCCCGCTGGGGAGGGCAGGGGTGGGGGCTGCGGCGGTCGATTCGAGCACTGCGCTTGTCCGGGCGCCGCGTGCCCCCACCCCGACCCTCCCCCGGAAGGGGAGGGAGCCAAAACCCAACTTCCACTTTCACCATGCTTCGACGAACCCTTCACTGCGCACTCGCCGCCATGCTGCTCATGGCAACGGCCGCCCACGCGCTGACCGCCGACGAAGCCCGGGCCATCGCCTCCGGCGAGTCCGAAGCCCGCATCGCCGCGCTCAACAAGGCCGTGCTCACGGCCGACGACAAGACCGCCGCCTTCATCCAGGCCATGTCCGACGACGCGGTCAAGTACACCGAAGACAAGGTCTTCGTGATGAAGGACGACAAGGGCTACGACCCCGTCACCGGCACCGAACTGAAGGTGCCCGACACCGCCGAAGACGTCGTCAACAACAACCTCATGCGCGGCGCGCTCGACGCCGCGCAAGCCGCGCTCAAGCTCACCAGCAAGGACGACGCGGTGCGCGCGGAAGCCGCGCAGGCGCTGTTCAAGGACCCCGATGAGTCGCGCATTCCGATGGTCGACAAGGCGCTGGCCGCCGAGACCAACCCGAAGATCCGGGCGCAGCTCGAACTCGTGCGCGCCGTCGGCATGCTCACCAGCGCCGACAAGGCCAAGCGCCTCGCCGCCGCCAAGGAGCTGGGCAACAACCGCAACCCCGACACCAAGCTGCTGCTCAACCAGCGCTTGGCCGACGAGACCGAGGCCGACGTCAAGGCGGCCATCGTCGCCTCCATTGCCAGCATCGACAGCTCGCTGGTCTGGGGCGACCGCATCAACGCCGTCTTCAGCGGCATCAGCCTGGGTTCGGTGCTGCTGCTGGCCGCGCTGGGCCTGGCCATCACCTACGGCCTCATGGGCGTCATCAACATGGCGCACGGCGAGCTGATGATGATCGGCGCCTACGCCACCTATGTGATGCAGGGCATCTTCCAGAAATACCTGCCGGAGTCGGCATTCGGCTGGTACCTGGTGGCCGCCATTCCGGTGTCGTTCATGGCCTCGGCGCTGGTGGGCGCGGTGCTGGAGCGCGGCGTCATCCGCTTCCTGTACGGCCGCCCGCTCGAGACGCTGCTGGCCACCTGGGGCATCAGCCTGATGCTGCAGCAGCTGGTGCGCACGCTGTTCGGTGCGCAGAACGTGGGCGTGGAAAACCCCGGCTGGATGAGCGGCGGCTTCACCATGCTGAGCAACGTCACGCTGCCGTGGAACCGCATCGGCATCATCATCTTCGCGGTGCTGGTGCTGCTCGCCATGGGCTGGCTCATCGGCCGCACGCGCCTGGGCCTGTTCGTGCGCGGCGTCACGCAGAACCGCCCGATCGCTTCCTGCATGGGCGTGAACACCGCCCGCATCGACACCTACGCCTTCGCGCTCGGCTCGGGCATCGCGGGGCTGGCCGGCTGCGCGCTGAGCCAGATCGGCAACGTCGGCCCCGACCTGGGCCAGAGCTACATCGTCGACAGCTTCATGGTGGTCGTGATGGGCGGCGTGGGCCAGCTCGCGGGCACCGTGTATGCGGCGCTGGGGCTGGGCATTCTCAACAAGTTCATCGAAGGCTGGGCGGGCGCGGTGCTCGCCAAGATCGCGGTGCTCGTTTTCATCATCATCTTCATCCAGAAGCGCCCTCAAGGCATCTTCGCGATGAAAGGCCGGAGTGCGGAAGCATGACCGCCCCCAGTCTGCGCGCACTTCGTGTCGCTTCGCCAACCCCCTCGCGGGGGCAACACCTGCGGCCCGGCAAAGCCGGTTCCGCGGTGTTCCTGGACCGATCCATCAAGGCCACGCTTCTATGACCACAGTGACTCTTCCCTCGAAAGGCCCGCTGCTGAGCGGCAAGGGCTGGACGGCCTTCTTCGTCGCGCTGATCGTGGTGTGCGCGGTGGCGCCGGTGCTCAACATCTGGGTACCCGCCGACAGCCCGCTGCACATGAGCGACTACGCCGTGGCGCTGGTCGGCAAGATCATGTGCTACGCCATCTGCGCGCTGGCCATGGACCTGATCTGGGGCTACACCGGCATCCTGTCGCTGGGCCACGGCCTGTTCTTCGCGCTCGGCGGCTACATGATGGGCATGTACCTCATGCGCCAGATCGGGCGCGACGGCAACTACAAGAGCGACCTGCCCGACTTCATGGTGTTCCTCGACTGGAAGGAACTGCCCTGGCACTGGACCTTCAGCGGCAGCTTCGTCATGACGCTGGTGATGATCGTGGCGGTGCCCGGCATCATTGCCTTCGTGTTCGGCTTCTTCGCCTTCCGCTCGCGCATCAAGGGCGTGTATTTCTCGATCATCACGCAGGCCATGACCTTCGCGGCCATGCTGCTGTTCTTTCGCAACGAGACGGGCTTCGGCGGCAACAACGGCTTCACCGACTTCAAGCGCATATTGAACATTCCGATCGCCACGCAGGAAATGCGCATGACGCTGTTCGCCCTCACGGGCATCACGCTGCTGGGCTTCTTCCTGTTCGCCAAATGGCTCATCGGCAGCAAGTTCGGCCGCGTGCTGCAGGCCATTCGCGACGCGGAAACGCGCGTGATGTTCTCGGGCTACAACCCGCTGCCCTACAAGCTCACGATCTGGGTCATCTCGGCCGTCATGTGCGGCGTGGCCGGTGCGCTGTACGTGCCGCAGGTGGGCATCATCAACCCGGGCGAAATGAGCGCGGCGAACTCCATCGAGATCGCGATCTGGGCGGCGGTGGGCGGGCGCGCCACGCTGATCGGGCCGATCATCGGCGCCTTCATCGTCAACGGCGCCAAGAGCTGGCTCACCGTGGCGTACCCGGAGTACTGGCTGTACTTCCTGGGGGCGCTGTTCATTGCTGTCACGCTGTTCCTGCCGAACGGCATCGTGGGGTTGGTCCGCAAGTGGATGTCTCGCGAGAAGACGCCCGCTGCCGCCGTGAGCGATGGGCGCGAAGAAGCGCAACGTGCACTCGCGGCCGCGCAAGGCATGGAGCCTGAGTCGCTGCTCGCGCCGCTGGCCGCCGAACCGAAGGGAGCACGCGCATGACGCCCGATCTGATGGAAGCCGGTGCCGAGCGCGCCGCGCGTGCCCACGGCATGCCTTACGACAGCGGCAGTACCGAGTCGGGCGGCCGCAGCGCCGACTTCGGCCGCCACGTCACGCCGGGCGAGGTGGACGTCACGCACGGCCGCATCCTGTACCTGGAAGACGTGAGCGTGAGCTTCGACGGCTTCAAGGCCATTAACAAGCTGTCGCTCGACATCGCGCCGGGTGAGCTGCGCTGCATCATCGGCCCGAACGGTGCGGGCAAGACCACCATGATGGACATCATCACCGGCAAGACGCGGCCCGACTCGGGCACCGTGTTCTTCGGCAGCACCATCGACCTGCTGCGCCACCGCGAGGCCGACATCGCGCAGCTGGGCATCGGCCGCAAGTTCCAGAAGCCGACGGTGTTCGAGCACCTGACCGTGTTCGAGAACCTCGAGCTTGCTTTGAAGACCAACAAGGGCGTGCGCGCGTCGATGCTCTTCAAGCTCGACTCGGCGCAGAGCGACCGGCTGGCCGAGGTGCTGGAGACCATCCACCTGGCCGACAGCGTGTCGCGGCTGGCGGGCAACCTGAGCCACGGCCAGAAGCAGTGGCTCGAAATCGGCATGCTGCTGATGCAAGACCCCAAGCTGCTGCTGCTCGACGAGCCCGTGGCCGGCATGACCGACGAGGAAACGGCGCGCACGGCGGAGCTGTTCCTCACCCTCAAGGGCAAGCATTCGCTGATGGTGGTGGAGCACGACATGAGCTTCATCCGCACCATCTCCGAGATCGTCACCGTGCTGTGCGACGGCTCGGTGCTGGCGCAGGGCACGCTCGATGAAGTGCAGGCCGACGAGCGCGTGATCGAGGTCTATCTTGGGCGTTGAGCTTTTCGCCGCTGTCAGAGCAGTGGTGCATCCCCTGCCTTGCTCCCTCTCCCCCTGGGAGAGGGCAGGGGTGAGGGCAGACGTCATCAAAGCCACGACAAGCGCCCGGTACGTGGCGCGGTGTGGGCGGTCCCTCTGTGCCGCCGAGGAGCGCAGCGTTTCGCGGACAAGGGCTCGCAGCTGTTTGAGCGAAGCGAGTTCTGCGAGACCCCGCGAAACGCGAGCACCGCAGGGGAGCCCGAAGGGCCGGCATAGTGGGGCCGACCGCGCCGTGCCGCGTACCGGGTGCTCCCCAAACGAAACCAGAGAAGGAGCCCAATAAATGCTGACAGTCAAAAACATCCACCAGTACTACGGCGGCTCCCACATCCTCAGAGACGTGAGCTTCGAAGCCAAACTAGGCAAAGTCACAGTACTGCTGGGCCGCAACGGCGTAGGCAAGACAACACTGCTGAAATCGTTGATGGGCCTGGTCCCCATCAAGAGCGGCAGCATCGAGCTCGAGGGCAAGCCGATCCAGAAGTCGACGCCTTACGACCGCGCCAGAGCCGGCATCGGCTTCGTCCCCCAAGGCCGTGAGATCTTCGCCAGGCTCACCGTCGAGGAAAACCTGCGCATGGGCCTGGCCTACAAGAGCGGCAGCACGCCCATCCCTTCGGAGCTGTACGAGCTGTTCCCCGTGCTCAAGCAGATGATCAACCGAAGAGGCGGCGACCTCTCCGGCGGGCAGCAGCAGCAGTTGGCCATCGCGCGTGCGCTGGCGCCGAAGCCGCGGCTGCTGATCCTCGACGAGCCCACCGAAGGCATCCAGCCCAGCATCATCAAGGACATCGGCCGCGTCATCCGCATGCTGGCCGACCGCGGCGACATGGCCATCGTGCTGTGCGAGCAGTACTACGACTTTGCCCAGGAACTGGCGGACGACTACCTCGTGATGGAGCGCGGCGAAGTCATTGCGCGCGGCCTCGGCAAGGACATGGAAGCGCAGGGCGTTCGCCAGCTGGTGGCCATCTGAGCCGCTTGGCCGGGCTTGCGTCGCCAAGCCGGTACCGGGTTCCTGGCAACTCCGTATCGGCAGAAATTCAGGGTTTACCCTAAAATCCGGCTTCTGCCCGCGGCCGCCGGGCACCTTCCCAGGAGCCTGGCCTTGAACGCCTCCCCACCCGCGCTGGACAGCGCGGACACCGACATTTCCGTTTCTTCCCCTTCCCCTGCCGCACCCGTCAACTTCCTGCGCGCGGTGCTCGCGCTCGGCGTCGGCGGCTTCGCCATCGGCACCGGCGAGTTCGTCATCATGGGCCTGCTGCCCGAAGTGGCGAACGACATCGGCGTGAGCATTCCGCAGGCCGGCCACGTCATCAGCGCCTATGCGCTGGGCGTGGTCATCGGCGCACCGGTGCTCGCGGTGCTGGCCGCGGGATGGCGCCGCCGCGCGCTGCTGATCGCGCTCATGGCCGTGTTCGCCGCGGGCAACTTCGCCAGCGCCGCGGCCCCCACCTACCTGCTGCTGAACCTGCTGCGCTTTGCCACCGGCCTGCCGCACGGCACCTACTTCGGCGTGGCCGCGCTCGTGGCCGCCACCCTCGCACCGCCGGGGCGCCGCGCGCGGGCCGTGGGGCTCGTCATGCTGGGGCTCACCGGCGCCACGCTGGTCGGCGTACCCATCGCCGCCTGGCTGGGCCAGGTCTTCGGCTGGCGCGCGGCCTTCGTGTTCGTCGGCGTCATCGCGCTGGTGGCCATCGTGCTGCTGCGCCGCGACATTCCCGACCTGGCACCGCCGGCCGGCGCCAGCCCCTGGCGCGAGCTCGGTGCGCTCAAGCGCAAGCAGGTGTGGTTCACGCTGGGCATCGGCGCCATCGGCTTCGGCGGCATGTTCGCGGTGTTCAGCTACATCAAGCCCACGCTCATCGAAGTGGCCGGCCTGCCGCTGGGCGGCGTGCCCTTCGTGCTGGCGCTGTTCGGCCTGGGCATGGTCATGGGCAACCTCGTGGGCGCGCGCCTGGCCGACAAGTCGCTGATGCGCACCATCGGCGGCCTGCTGGTCTACGCGGCGGTGGTGCTTGCGCTGTTCACCTTTGCGGCGCACAACGTCTACACCGCGGCCTTCAACGTGTTCCTCATCGGCACCACCGTGGCCATCGGCCCGGCGCTGCAGATCCGCCTGATGGACGTGGCCGGCGACGCGCAGACGCTCGCCGCGGCGCTCAACCACTCGGCCTTCAACATGGCCAATGCGCTCGGTGCCTGGCTCGGCGGCGTGGCCATTGCCTCGGGCCTGGGCTGGACCTCGACCGGCTGGGTCGGCGCCTTGCTGGCGCTGGCGGGCATGGGCGTGTTCGGCTGGGCGGTGACGAGTGCACGCGCCGATGCGCGGCAGCCCGCGGCCATCGCCTGCTGAGCCTTGGTGGAAGCGCCCGCTCGGGGAGCGCATTGCATTGCAGCGCCAGTCCGTGACAGGCTTGGTTGACAGCAGCGAGCGAAGCGAACGACAGTGCCGGGGATGATCTTCTCCACCTTGGCGCGCCAATGAACACATGGCCGCTCTCGCGCCGGCGCCTGCTGTGCGGCGGTCTGGCCGCCGCATCGCTGGGCCACCCCTTCCAGCGGCTGCAAGCGCAACCTGCTTCACGCGAGTTGTTCACGCTGGGCGTGGCTTCGGGCGCGCCGCGTGCCGACGGCTTCGTGCTGTGGACGCGGCTGGCGCCCGATCCGCTGCAGGGCGGCGGCATGGGCGATGTGCCTGTCGAGGTGCGCTGGGAGGTCGCGCACGACGAGACCTTCAGGCGCATCGTGGCGAAGGGCACCGCCACGGCAGCGGCCGAACTCGCGCACGCCGTGCATGTCGAGGTGCAGGGCCTCTTGCCGGGCCGGCCGTACTGGTACCGCTTCACGGCCGCCGGTGCGCGCAGCCCGGTCGGCCGCACGCGCACCGCGCCGGCCGACGCCGACGAATCGGCGCAGGCCGTGCGCTTCGCCGTCGCCTCCTGCCAGCACTACGAGCAGGGCTTCTACGCCGCCTACCGCGACATGGCCGCGCAGCCGTTGGACTTTGTCGTTCACCTGGGCGACTACATCTACGAGAGTTCGCGCGGCGCGGACCGCGTGCGCCAGCACCAGGGCGGCATCCCGACGCAGCTGGCGGGTTTTCGCGAGCGCTACGCGCTCTACAAGACCGACCCGCACCTGCAGGCCGCGCACGCCGCCTGCCCCTGGCTGGTGACCTGGGACGATCACGAGGTGGCCAACGACTACACCAACGACGTGTCGCCGCGCACCCCCGATGCCGCGCGGTTCCTGGCCATTCGCGCCGCGGCCTACCAGGCCTGGTACGAGCACATGCCCGTGCCCGCGAGCATGCGTCCGCGCGGCGCCGACGCGACCATCCACGGGCGCCACCGCTTCGGCCGCATGCTCGACCTGCTGCTGACCGACGGGCGCCAGTACCGCTCGCACCATGCCTGCCTTTCGCGCCGCAGCGCCTCGCCGCTGGCCGACTGCGCCGAGCGCTTCGCGCCCGAGCGCAGCCTGTTCGGCGCGGCGCAGGAGGCCTGGCTGGCGCGCGAGCTCTCGGCGCCGCCCGCACGCTGGACCGTCATCGCGCAGCCCACGCTGCTGGCCGAGGCCGACCGCAAGCGCGGGGCGGAACATGGCTACTGGATGGACGGCTGGGACGGCTACGCCGCGGCCCGCGCGCGCCTGCTCGACGGCATCGCAGCCAACAAGGCGAACGGCGGCAACACGCTGGTGGTCAGCGGCGACGTGCATGCCTTCTGGGCGGCCGACCTGCGGCGCGATGCGCAGGAGCCGGCCATCGCGACCGAGTTCGTCGGCGGCGCCATCACGTCCGAAGGCCCGAGCGCCGCGAGCGTGGCGAACATGCTCGCCAAGAACCCGCACCTGCGCTACGGCCGCGCCGACAGGCGCGGCTACGCGCTCATGACGCTCGATGCGCGCGGCTGCGCGGTCGAGTTCCGTGCGGTGGACGACGAGAAGCTGGCCGACTCGGGCGTGCAGGCCATGGCCCGCTTCAGCGTGGAGCGCGGCGCGCCAGGCGTGCATGCCGAGACGGCCTGAAACCCGCGCCGCCTGCAGGATCGCGCGGCCGTGTCTATGATGGCCGCCGCCCTTTCCCTCACTCTTGCAGAGCGAAAACACCATGAGCATTCCCACCACCCGTCTCGGCCGCACGGGCCTCACCGTGTCGCGCCTGGCCCTCGGCACCATGACCTTCGGCCTGCAGACCGACGAGACGGTGTCGCACCAGATCCTCGACAAGGCGGCCGAAGGCGGTATCAACTTCCTCGACACCGCCGACGTGTACCCGCTGGGCGGCACGGTGGAGACCACCGGCCGCACCGAGGAAATCATCGGCCGCTGGCTGCAGAAGCAGGGCCCCGCGGGGCGCCGCCGCTTCGTCGTCGCCACCAAGGCGGTCGGCAAGGTCGGCCCGAACAGCTGGGACCAGGGCGCGTCGCGCAAGCATTTGCTGGACGCCATCGACGCCTCGCTCAAGCGGCTGCAGACCGACCACGTCGACCTGTACCAGCTGCACAGCGACGACCGCGAGACGCCGCTCGAAGAGAGCCTGGAGGCGCTGGACATCATCGTGAAATCGGGGCGTGCGCGCTACATCGGCGTGTCGAACTTCCTGGCGTACCGGCTGGCGCGCGCGCTGGGCAAGGCCGAGCTGCACAAGCTCACGCGCTACGTGTCGGTGCAGCCGCGCTACAGCCTGCTGTTCCGCGAGATCGAGCGCGAATTGCTGCCGCTGGTGGGCGAAGAGGGCTTGGGCGTGATTCCCTACAACCCGCTGGCCGGTGGGTTGCTGACCGGCAAGTACAAGCCCGGTGCGAAGCCCGAGGAGAACACCCGCTTCACGCTCGGCACCGCCGGCAACATGTACCAGGACCGGTACTGGAACGAGCGCAGCTTCAACACCGTGACGCAGCTGCACAAGCTGGCGGACGAAGCCGGCGTGCCGCTGGCGACGCTGGCGGTGGCGTGGGTGATGGCGAATCCGCTGATCACCGCGCCGTTGCTCGGGGCGAGCCGGCCGAATCAGCTGGACGCGACCCTGGCCGCGGCTGAATACAAGCTGGACCCGGCGTTGAAGCAGAAGCTGGACGACCTGACCGCCGAGTACCGCAAGGGCGACGCGCCCCGCTGATCTCGGGTGTTCCTCCTTCCCCCTTTGGGGGAAGGCCGGGTTGGGGGCAAGCGGCCTCCGCGTGGACGCTGCGCTTATGCAGACGCCGCCGTGCCCCCACCCCAACCCTCCCCCGGAAGGGGAGGGAGGCAATCCGTCTTGCTCCTTCCCCCTTTGGGGGAAGGCTGGGATGGGGGCAAGCGGCCTTCGAAAAGGCGCTGCGTTGTTGCGAGCGCCGCCGTGCCCCCACCCCAACCCTCCCCCAGCGGGGGAGGGAGCAAAAGCCACAACCGGAAACTGTCAGAACTGTCAGTTGACCGACAGCGAGCGGTTCGATGCAGGTACCTAGAGTGCCTTCATCATGGATTCTTCCGCCGCAATTCCCCCATCGCGCAAGGCCTTCGCGCCGTCCGCCATCGCGCTGGCCGCCTTGCTCCTCGCAGGCTGCGCCGTCGGCCCCGACTACGTTCGCCCGCAGATGGACGTGCCGGTCGCCTACAAGGAAACCGGCGGCCCCTGGAAAACCGCCGCCCCGCAGACCATCGACGCCGCCCACCCCTGGTGGGATGCCTACGGCGACAGCACGCTCGGCGACCTGATCGTGCGGGCCAATGCGGCCAACCAGAACATCCGCGTCGCCGAGGCCCAGTACCGCGAGGCGCAGGCCATCACCGCCGCGGCGCGCGCCAGTTTCTTTCCGACCGTCGGCCTGAACGCCGGCGCGAGCCGCGCGCAGACCAACAGCACCGGCACCGTCAAGCTCGGCACCACCGACACCCTGGGCCTGGGCGCAAGCTGGGAGCCCGACATCTGGGGTGCCGTGCGCCGCTCGGTCGAGGCCGGCAGTGCCAGCGAACAGGCCAGCGCCGACGACCTGGCCGGCGCGCGCCTGAGCATCCAGACCACGCTCGCGCAAGACTACCTGCAGGTGCGCGTGATCGACCTGCAGCGCGACCTGTACGCCAGCACCACCGCCGCCTATGCCAAGGCGCTCGAGCTCACGCAGCATCAGTACGCCGCCGGCACCGTGCTGCGCTCCGACGTGGCGCTCGCGGAAAGCCAGCTCAAGACCGCGCAGGCCCAGGCCGTGGACCTCGAGGCCCAGCGCGCGCAGCTCGAACATGCCATCGCGGTGCTCACCGGGCAGGCGCCTTCGTCGTTCTCGCTGGCGCGGCTCGAATCGCCGGCGCAGCCGCCGACGGCCGAGTCGCTGTCTTCTTCCGCCGCGCTGCGCGTGCAGTTGCCGGTCACGCCCACGGGGCTGCCGTCGGATCTGCTCGAACGCCGCCCCGACATCGCCGGCGCCGAGCGCCGTGTGCAGGCCGCCAACGCCAACATCGGCGTGGCCAAGGCCGCGTACTTTCCGCAGATCGTGCTCAGTGCGAGCGGCGGCTTCAGCGCGGCCAGCATGGCCACGCTCTTCAACACGCCCAGCCGCGTGTGGTCGCTGGGCGCCGCGCTGGCGCAGACGGTGTTCGACGGCGGCCTGCGCAAGGCGCACAGCGACCAGGCCGTGGCCGCCTACGACGCGTCCGTCGCGCAATACAAGCAGACCGTGCTCGGCGGCTTCCAGCAGGTGGAAGACAACCTGGCCACGCTGCGCGTGCTCGACAGCGAATCCGCCCTGCAGGCCGACGCCGTGCGCGCCGCGCAACTCGCCGAGCGCCTGGCGCTGAGCCAGTACCGCGCGGGCACCGCCACCTACCTCAGCGTGGTGACCGCGCAGACGCTCTCGCTCACCAACCAGCGCACCGCCGCGCAGGTGCTGGGCCGCCAGCTGGCCGCCAGCGTGTCGCTGATCGCGGCCACGGGCGGCGGCTGGAACGCCGCCGACACAGCCGCCGCCGCCACGACCGCGGCCGCATCCAAGACTTCCGGGAACTGACGCCATGACGACCACCGCAACGCATCCCCTTCTTCAGCGCCGCTCCACCTGGCTCGCCGCCACGCTCGTGGTGCTATTGGGCGGCGGCGCGTGGGCGCTCGCGCCCCATGCGGCCCACGCCGCCAAGCCCGACGCGCCCAAGACGCCGCCGGTGCAGGTGACCACCGCGCGTGTCGCCTCGCAGAGCGTGCAGGTCTACCGCTCGGGCATCGGCACGGTCGCCTCCATGGCCACCGTGACCGTGAAGGCGCGCATCGACGGCCAGCTCGACAAGGTCGGCTTCGTCGAAGGGCAGGACGTGAAGGCCGGCCAGCTGCTCGCGCAGCTCGACCCGCGCACGCTGCAGGCACAGCTCGCGCAGGCGCAGGCCACCAAGGCCAAGGACAGCGCCCAGCTCGCCAACGCGCGCGCCGACCTCCAGCGCTACACCACGCTGCTGGGGCAGGACGCCGCCACGCAGCAGCAGGTCGATACCCAGAAGGCGCTGGTCAACCAGCTGCAGGCGACGGTGCAGAACGACGCCGCGCAGGTGCAGTACGCCGAGGTGCAACTGAGCTTCACGCGCATCGCGGCGCCCATGAACGGGCGTGTGGGTGCGCGGCTGGTGGACCCGGGCAACATCGTCCACGCGACCGACGCCAACGGCCTGGTCGTCATCAACCAGATCGATCCCATCGCCGTGCAGTTCACGCTGCCCGAAGACGCGGTGCAGGACATCAACCGCGTGCAGCAGCAAAGCAACCAGCCGCTCGCGGTGGTGGCCTACGACCGCAGCGGCGCGCAGATGCTGGGCACCGGCAAGCTGATACTGCTGAACAACCAGATCGACACCACCAGCGGCACCGTGCAGCTCAAGGGCAGCTTCGCCAACCCGCAGCACACGCTGTGGCCCGGCCAGTACGTCAACGTGCGGCTGCAGCTCGACCGCCGGGCCGACTCGCTCACCGTGCCCGCGGCCGCCATCCAGCGCGGCCAGGACAACACCTACGTCTGGGTGGTCGATGCCGAGAACAAGGCCGAGAACGTGCCCGTGCACGTGGTGCAGATCGCCGACGGCACGGCCGTGATCGACAAGGGCCTCGCGGCCGGCCAGCGCGTGGTGACCGACGGGCAGTACAAGCTCAAGCCCGGCGTGAGCACGGTCGAGCCGCCACCCGCCGCGAAGAATGCGAACGGCAAGACGCCAGTCGCCGGGAGCGGCAATTGAGCATTTCCGCCGCCTTCATCAAGCGCCCCATCGGCACCACGCTGCTGGCACTGGCCATCCTGCTGGTCGGTGCGGCGGTGTTCCCGCTGCTGCCGGTGGCCCCGCTGCCGCAGGTCGACTTTCCGACCATCCAGGTGTCGGCCAACCTGCCGGGCGCCAGCCCGGAGACCATGGCGTCGAACGTGGCGCAGCCGCTGGAGCGGCAGTTCTCGCTCATTGCGGGCCTGTCGCAGATGACCTCGACCAGCGGCCTGGGCTCCACGCAGATCACGCTGCAGTTCGACCTGGACCGCAGCATCGACGCCGCCGCGCTCGACGTGCAGGCCGCCATCAATGCATCGACCGGCCAGTTGCCCGCCAACCTGCCGAGCCCGCCGACCTTCCGCAAGGTGAACCCGGCCGACTCGCCCATCCTCATCCTTTCGGTGCAGTCCAAGACGCTGCCGCTGACCGAGGTGAACGACTACGCCGACAACATCCTGGCGCAGCAGATCTCGCAGATCTCCGGCGTGGGCCTGGTCAACATCGGCGGCGTGCAGAAGCCGGCCGTGCGCATCCAGGTCGACCCGGCCAAGCTCGCCGCGCTGGGCCTGAGCCTGGAAGACGTGCGCACGGTGCTCGCGTCGGCCACCGTCAACGCGCCCAAGGGCACCATCGACGGGCCCAACCAGAGCTTCACCGTCTACACCAACGACCAGCTGCTGAAGGCGCAGCCGTGGAACGACGTGGTGCTGGCCTACCGCAACGGCGCGCCCATTCGCGTGCGCGACCTGGGCGTGGCGGTGGACGGCCCCGAGAACGCCAAGATCGCCGGCTGGGCCTACGCCGGCGCCGCCGCGCCCGAGGGCAGCACCGTGCAGAACGGCCGCTCCATCGTGCTGGCCATCACCAAGCAGCCGGGCGCCAACGTGATCGAGACGGTGGACCGCATCAACGCGGCGCTGCCGCGGCTGAAGGCCTCGATTCCGCCGACCGTGGAGGTCAACGCCATCATCGACCGCACGCAGACCATCCGCGCGTCGGTGAAGGACGTGGAGTTCACGCTGCTGCTGACCATCGCGCTGGTGGTGGCGGTGATCTTCGTGTTCCTGCGCAACGTGCCCGCCACGCTCATTCCCAGCGTGACGGTGCCGCTCGCGCTGCTGGGCACGGTGGCCGTCATGTACCTGCTGGGCTACAGCCTGGACAACCTCTCGCTCATGGCGCTGACCATCGCGGTGGGCTTCGTCGTGGACGACGCCATCGTGATGCTGGAGAACATCTACCGCTACGTGGAAGAGGGCATGACGGCCATGGAGGCCGCGTACAAGGGGGCGAGCGAAATCGGCTTCACCATCATCTCGATCTCGGTGTCGCTCATCGCGGTGTTCATTCCGCTGCTGCTCATGGGCGGCATCGTGGGGCGGCTGTTCCGCGAGTTCGCCGTCACGGTCACGCTGACCATCGTGGTGAGCGTGGTGATCTCTCTCACGCTCACGCCCATGCTGTGCTCGCGCTTCCTGAAGAACGAGCATGGGCGCCGGCACGGGCGGCTCTACCAGCTGTTCGAGCGCGGCTTCGACGCCCTGCTCAACGGCTACAAGCGCGGGCTGCACGTGGTGCTCGACCACCAGTTCCTCACGCTCATGGTGTTCATCGCCACGGTGGCGGCCACGGGCTTGCTGTTCGTGATCATCCCCAAGGGCTTCTTCCCACAGCAGGACACCGGCTTCATCTCGGGCTTTGCCGAGTCGGCGCAGGACGCGTCCTTCGCTTCCATGAACGCCCGCATGCTGGCGCTGGCCGACGTGGTGCGCAAGGACCCCGACGTGACCGGCTTCGGCATGAACGGCAGCTCGTCCACCTACAACACCGGCAACTTCTTCATCAGCCTGAAGCCGAAGGACGAAGGCCGCACGGCCACGGCCGACGAGATCATCACGCGGCTGCGTCCGCAGCTGGCCAAGGTGCAGGGCGTGAACCTGTTCCTGCAGGCGGGGCAGGACATCCGCGTGGGCGGGCGCTCGTCGCGCACGCAGTACCAGTACACGGTGACCGACGCCAACCTCGACGAGCTCAACACCTGGGCGCCGCAGCTGCTTGCGCGCTTCAAGCAGTTGCCCGAGATCACCGACCTGGCGTCCGACCAGCAGAACGCCGCCGCGTCGGCCGTGCTCACCATCGACCGCGACCGTGCCGCCAGCTTCGGCATCACGCCCGCCACCATCGACGCCACGCTGTACGACGCCATCGGCCAGCGCCAGGTGGCGCAGTACTTCACGCAGCTCAACAGCTACCACGTGGTGCTGGAAGTGACGCCCGCGCTGCAGCAGGACCCGGCGCTGTTCAGCAAGCTGTACCTCAACTCGCCGCTCACCGGCCAGCAGGTGCCGCTGTCGACCTTCGTGAAGGTGGACACCAGCAAGACGGCCTACCTGTCGATCAGCCACCAGGGGCAGTTTCCGGCCGTGACCATCTCGTTCAACCTGGCGCCGGGCCATGCGCTGGGCGACGCGGTGGACGCCATCAACAAGGCGCAGGCCGACATGGGGCTGCCGCAGTCGCTCACCGGCTCGTTCCAGGGCACGGCGCAGGCGTTCCAGGACTCGCTGGCCTCGCAGCCCTACCTGATTGCCGCGGCGCTGGTGGCGGTGTACATCGTGCTGGGCCTGCTGTACGAGAGCTACATCCATCCACTGACCATTCTGTCGACGCTGCCCTCGGCCGGCGTGGGCGCGCTGCTGATCCTGATGGCGGGGGGCTACGACCTGAGCGTGATCGCGCTGATCGGCATCATCCTGCTGATCGGCATCGTGAAGAAGAACGGCATCATGATGATCGACTTCGCGCTCAAGGCCGAGCGCGAGCAGGGCATGTCGCCGCACGACGCCATCTACCAGGCCTGCCTGCTGCGCTTCCGCCCGATCATGATGACCACCATGTGCGCGCTGCTCTCGGGCCTGCCGCTGATGCTGGGCCACGGCTCGGGCTCCGAGCTGCGCCGGCCGCTGGGCTACGCGATGGTGGGCGGGCTGATACTCTCGCAGGCACTCACCCTGTTCACGACCCCGGTGGTCTACCTGTACCTCGACCGCGCCCACTACTGGTACCTGAGCCGCAAGGAAGCGCGCAAGGCCCGCAAGGCCGCCCGGGCCGGCGAGGCCCCGCCGGTGGCCGAAGCGCACGGCTAGATGCCGGCAGGGACGGAGAGAGACAGGAGCACAAGAAATATGAAGATCCTGATTGTCGAAGACGAGCTCAGAACCGCGGACTACCTCTCCAAGGGGTTGACCGAGCAGGGCTGCACGGTCGACACGGCGCACAACGGCATCGACGGCCAGCACCTGGCGCTCACGCACGACTACGACGTGATCGTGCTCGACGTGATGCTGCCCGGGCAGGACGGCTTCTCGGTGCTGCGCGGGCTGCGCGCCGTGAAGCAGACGCCGGTCATCATGCTCACCGCGCGCGACCGCGTGGAAGACCGCATCAAGGGCCTGCACGAGGGCGCGGACGACTACCTCGTCAAGCCCTTCTCGTTCCTGGAGCTGCTTGCGCGCCTGCAGGCGCTGAACCGGCGCGGCCGCAAGCAGGAGCCGATGCAGCTGCGCATGGCCGACCTGCAGGTCGACCTGCTCGCGCGCAAGGCCTTCAGAGGCAGCACCCGCATCGACCTCACGGCCAAGGAGTTCGCGCTGCTGGCCGTGCTGGCAAGGCGGCAGGGCGAAATATTGTCGAAGACCGCCATCGCCGAGCTGGTGTGGGACATGAACTTCGACAGCAACACCAACGTGGTCGAGGTGGCCATCAAGCGGCTGCGCGACAAGATCGACGTGCCCTTCGGCACCAAGCTGCTGCACACCATCCGCGGCATGGGCTATGTGATGGAGGTGCGCGACGGTGGCGAAGGGGAGGGTGCCGCCCTGTGAAGCGCTCCATCACGGCGCGCCTGGTCCTGATGTTCGCGGCGGTGGCGCTGGCCACCTTCGCGCTCACCGGCGCCGCGCTGCACGGCGTGCTGGCACGCGAGCTCGACCGCCACCAGTACGACGAGCTCAAGATCGGGCTCAAGAACATGCAGTACTCCATCGACCGCGTGGGCACCGTCGACCGCTGGGCCCGCGTGCAGGCCAAGATGGACACGCTCACGCCCGAGGACGGCAGCGTGCGCTTCTGGGTGCTGTGCGACGACCCGCGCTTCCAGTACGGCAAGGGCCTGGCCGAGATCGAGCGCATGAGCCACGACGCCGACGGCCGCGGCAGCATCCTGTTGCCGGGCCGCGCGGAGCCGATGCACACTTTGTCGGTGCACATCGAGCCGTTGCTGGACCGCCCGGCCGTGCGCTTGATCGTCGGCAGCGACTCTGCTCCCTACACCCACACGCGGCATGCATTCCTTACCGCGCTGGTGGCACTCGGCCTGGGCGCCGTGCTGGTGGTGGCGCTGGCCGGCTACTGGATCGCCCGCGTCGGGCTGCAGCCGGTGAAGCAGCTCTCGCGCGAGGCCCAGGCTTTGCGGCCCAAGACCTTGTCCCAGCGGTTGCAGTCCGGGGCGCTGCCGGTGGAGCTGTCGGCGCTGGCCGAAGCCTTCAACGGCGCGCTCGGCCGGCTCGAAGAAGCCTACGGCCAGCTCGAGTCGTTCAATGCCGACGTGGCGCACGAGCTGCGCACGCCGCTGGCCAACCTCATCGGCAGCACGCAGGTGGCGCTGTCGCGCCAGCGCAGCGCGGGCGAGTTCCAGGAGGTGCTGCAGGCCAACCTGGAAGACCTGGAGCGGGTGCGCTCCATCGTCAACGACATGCTGTTCCTTGCGCGCGCCGACCGCGGCGAGGTGGCCACCGGGCTGGTGCTCACGCCGGTGGCGCAGGAGGTGCGCAAGACCATCGAGTTCTTCGAGTTCGTGCTCGACGAGACCCGCACGCAGGTGGCCATCGAAGGCGACGTGCTGGCGCAGGCCCGGCTGGAAAGCGCGCTGTTCCGCCGTGCCATGTCCAACCTGCTGCAGAACGCCATCGAGCATTCGAAGCCGGGCGCGCAGATTGCCGTCACGCTGCGCGAGGAGGCCGCCTCGACCTGGATCACCGTGTCCAACCCCGGCGCGCCCATCGACGCGCAGCACCTGCAGCACCTGTTCGACCGCTTCTACCGGGTGGACGCCGCGCGCAACGACGGCGGCGGCGAGCACCATGGCCACGGCCTGGGGCTGGCCATCGTGAAGGCGGTGGCGAGCATGCATGGCGGGCAGGTCTTTGCGTCGAGCGAAGACGGGCTGAATACGTTCGGCTTCAGCGTATCGCGCGCCGCTTGAGAGAGCCGCTGTCCACAGCCGTCCGCCAATGGCCTGCCCCGGGTACGTTCTTGGGCCATGCCGGACAATCGCCGGTGGCATGAACCCCCCACCCATCCCGCGGCATCCCGCCGCACCCCCAGCACTTCCAGGACACCCGGCATGGCACAGCTGATGTCATTGCTCGTGCAGAACGCGATCCTTGTGGTGTTCGCCGTCAGCTTCGCCGCCCGCCTCGGACTGCCGGTGCCGGCCGCGGCGGTGCTGGTGCTCACCGGCGCGCTGCTGGCGGCGGGCGATGTGTCGGTGCCCGGCGTGGTGCTGGCCGCGGTGGTGGCCAACCTGCTGGGCGACGCGGCCTGGTTCTATGCGGGGCGGCGCTTCGGCTATCGCTTCATGCGCATGCTGTGCCGCATCTCGCTGTCGCCCGACACCTGCGTGCGGCGCGGCGAGTCGCTCATCACCGACTGGGGCGGCCTGTCGCTGGTGGCCGCCAAGTTCGTGCCGGGCGTGTCGGTGGTGGCCCCGCCCATGGCCGGGGCGCTGGGCATGTCGGTGCGGCGCTTCATCGGCTTCGACATCGGCGCCGCGTTGGTCTGGACGGGGCTCTTCCTCGGGCTGGGCTGGGTGTTTCGCAACCAGATCCAGGAGGTGCTGGCCGTGATGGCGCAGGCCGGCGGCATCGCCACCATCGCGCTGGCGGTGCTGCTGGTGATCGTTCTGGCGGTGCGCTACTGGCGCCGCCGCGCCTTCATGCGGCTCACCGGCATGCCGCGCATCTCGGTGGACGAGCTGCACGCGCTGCTCGAAGGCGAAACGCCGCCGCTGGTCATCGACGTGCGGGGCAAGGCCGGCACGCAGGTCGACCCGCGCCGCATCCCGGGCGCGCAGTCGTACACGCTCAAGGCGCTGCAGCAGCGCGGGCTCGACCTGTCGCATGCCGAGGGGCGCGACGTGGTGCTGTACTGCAACTGCCCCAACGAGGTGTCGGCCGCGCAGGCCGCCCGCGTGCTGCTGTCGCGTGGCGCCAGGCGGGCGCTGCCGCTCACGGGCGGGCTCGATGCCTGGGTGGCGTCGGGCCGGCCGACCAGCACGGACTGAGCGCCAACGCCCGCCGGCCTGCGCAAAGCGGTCGGCCGTGCTAAGGTGCCCCGGCCCGGGTTAACCCTTGGCCACCCCTCTTTCTCCCGATATTTTCCGACACCCGCCAGCCAGCGAGGCCCTTCGTGCCACTTCCCGACGCCCCCCTTCCCACTGCCGCGCAGAGCGCCCGCGCCGATGCGTCGGACAGGGCCAATGCGCAAGCCCAGGCCCATCACGCGCCCGGTCTCAGCCCGGCCCTCACGCTGGTCTTCGCCATCGCCTGCGGCCTGTGCGTGGCCAACATCTACTACGCCCAGCCGCTGATCGGCCCCATCTCCGAGACGCTGCAGCTGCATGCCGGCCTGGCCGGGCTGATCATGACGCTCACGCAGCTCGGCTACGGCGCCGGCCTGCTGCTGCTGGTGCCACTGGCGGACGTGGTGGAGAACCGCCGGCTCATCGTCGGGGCGCTGTTCGGCGCGGTCATCGGGCTGGTGGGCATTGCGCTGTCGGACTCGGCCGTGACCTTTCTTGCAGCCTCGTTCCTCGTGGGCACGTGCGCCGTGGCGGCGCAGGTGCTGCTGCCCTTCGCCTCGCACCTCGCGCCCGAGTCCTCGCGCGGCAAGGTGGTCGGCAACATCATGGCCGGGCTGCTGGGCGGCATCATGCTGGCGCGGCCTTTCGCCAGCCTGGTGGCGTCGGCACTCGGCTGGCGTGCGGTGTTCTGGCTGTCGGCGGCGCTGATGGCCGTGCTCATTGCCGTGCTGTGGCGCGCGCTGCCCGAGCGCCGGCCGCATGCGTCGGTCGGCTATGCGCGCACCATGGCCTCGCTGCCCGGCATCGTGTGGAACACGCCGCTGCTGCGCCGCCGCGGCTTCTACCAGGGAATGATGTTCTCCGGCTTCCAGGTCTTCTGGACGGCCGTGCCGCTGGCGCTGGTGCACGAGTTCGGCATGGGCCAGCGCGGCATTGCGCTGTTCGCGCTGGCCGGTGCGGCCGGTGCCTTGCTCGCGCCCGTGGCGGGCCGGCTGGCCGACCGCGGGCTCACGCGCCCGGCCACCGGCTGGGCCATCGTGGTCGCGCTGCTGTCGTTCGTGCTGGGCGCGGTGTCCATGCACTTCCATTCGCTGGCCGGGCTGGTGGTGGCGGGCATCCTGCTCGACGGCGCGGTGCAGCTGTGCCAGGTGCTGAACTTCCGCAGCCTGTTCATGCTGGCGCCGGAGCTGCGCGGTCGGCTCAACGGCCTGTTCATGACCTTCATCTTCATCTGCGCGGCGGTGGCCTCGGGCATTGCGGCGGCCGTGTATGCCTTCCATGGGTGGACCGGGCTGTGCCTGCTGGGCGGCGGGTACGTGACGCTGGCGCTGCTGTACTACGCGACCGAGTTCCGCAGCCAGCCTGCGGCCGTCGCCGTGGGCCGATAGCCGGGGTCCACGCCTATGCTGCAGTCAGCGGGCAGCCCGCCGGCCTTTTCGCGGCACATCCAGGTCACCCAGCTCGACGGGGTGCGCATCTGGCCGACCCTGCTGGTCTGCGCGCTCTACACCGTGCTGATCTGCGCGGCCACGGCATGGGTCATCGACATGGAGGCGACCGGCTGGCACATCGCGCTCGGCATGGTGGCCTGGCTGGCGCTCTTCGCGCTGTGGCTGGTGGGCCTGGTGTTCGTGGTGCGCGCATGGATCTGGGTCGAAACGCACTGGCTGCGAGCGGGTGAGCGCAAGCCGGAGCCGTTCAACGCGAGCACCCAGGTCGAGGTCGGCGAAGACGGCCTCCGCGTGCAGGGCCTGGGCTGCATCGCCTGGATCGACGTGCTGGCCCTCGAGGGCATTCCCGACAGCGACAACTACCTGATCGTGCACACCCGGCCGTTCAGGAAGCTGATGCTCACGGCGCCCGTCGACGAGCTGGCCCCGGCCATCCACCACCACCTCGAACGCGCAAGCAGCGCGCAGGCAACGCCCAAGGCGGCGTTGAAGGGAGCACGCACCGCCGCCCTGCAAACCCGTGCCATGGTGTTCTGCTGGCGGTGCTTTCTTGCCTGGGTCTGGGCGGGATACGCGCTGGCCGGCGCCGCGGGCATCGCGTTGCTGCTGAACGCCTCCGACGCCGGTTTCCTGAAGACCGTGGTGGGGCTGTGCGTGCTCATGCCGTTGATCGCGTGGCTGGTGTGGGCCGTTCCTTTCTCGCGCATCAGCACCTTCTCGCATTCGCGGGTGCGTGCCTTCGAGCTCGATGGCACGCGCCTGTTCAGCATCGACGGCGAATGGCAGGCCGACTTGCTGCAGGCCCGCGTCAGCCATCGCCATGTGAGCGGACTCGGCTACGAGTTCAGCTTCCTCTGCGTTCGGCCGAAGGACGGCAAGCGACGAGACCTGCTGCTGCAGGGCGGCGCGGATCAAGAGGCGCTGCTGGACGCCCTGGTCGAGCGGGGCGCGCTGCCGCAGGCGAACGCCGGGCGCTGACCGGCCCGTGGCCGTGGCCACGCCCCGGTGGTAGCCTTGCCCCCCGATGAACCTCCGCTCCAAGATCGTCGCGCTGGCCGTGGCCCCGCTGCTCGTCGCGCTGGTGCTGGTGGCCCTGGCGGTGCGCCACCAGGAACACGACCTGGCGCAGCGCGAGCGGGCTCTCATCGAGCGCAGCTACATGGCCCAGCGCCGCAGCGAGTTGCGCAGCTACGTCGACCTGGCCGTGAGCAACCTGCTGCCGCTGTACGAATCGGGCCAGGACGACGAGGCCACCCGCAACGAGGCGCTGCGCCGGCTGGCCGCGCTGAACTACGGCGACGACGGCTACTTCTTCGTGTACGACCTGGAGGGCAACTCCCTCATGCACTCGCGCCAGCCCGAGCTGGTGGGCCAGAACCTCTGGGACATGCGCGATTCGCACGGCCGCTTCACCATCCAGGACCTGATCAAGGGCGCCAAGGACAACGGCGGCGGCTACGTCGAGTACGAATGGCGCAAGCCCTCCAGCGCGCAGATGGCGCCCAAGCTCGGCTACGTCACCGCCATGCCGCGCTGGAACTGGATGGTCGGCACCGGCCTGTACCTGGACGACATCCAGTCGACCATGGACACGCTGGACCGGCAGATGAACGCCAACGTCACCGCCACGCTGCTGTGGATTGCCGGCATCGCCGCGCTGTGCCTGGGCACCGTGAGCGCCGCCGGGCTGCTGCTGAACCTCAGCGAGCAGCGCACGGCCGAGGCCAAGCTGCGCCTGCTCGCGCGCCGCGTGGTGCAGTCGCAGGAAGAAGAGCGCGGCCACCTCGCGCGCGAGCTGCACGACGGCACCAGCCAGACGCTGGTGTCGGCCAAGCTGCTGATCGAGTCGGCCGTGGAGCAGCTCGACAGCCAGCGCCAGGGCACGCCGCCTGCGCTGGGCAAGGCGCTGCAGCGGCTGAACGACTCGCTCATCGAGGTGCGCCGCATCTCGCACCGCCTGCGCCCCGCCTTGCTCGACACGCTGGGCCTGCCTGCCGCGCTGGAGCGGCTGGTCGACGAGTTCCGCGAAGAGGGTGCCGTCGATGCGTCGATGATGATCGGCGGCGAAGCCTTCGAGCTGCAGCCCGAAGTGAAGACCGCGCTCTTTCGCCTGACGCAGGAGGCGCTGACCAACGTGCGCAAGCACGCGCAGGCGCAGCACGTGAACATCGAGCTGAACTTCGACGAGGAAGAGGGCGTGCGGCTCGAGGTGAGCGATGACGGAACCGGCTTCGACATCGACGCCGTGCAGCTCGACCCGCGCCGCGGCATCGGCCTGCGCAACATGCGCGAGCGCATGGAGGCCATCGGCGGCAGGCTCGTGGTGCGCTCCAACGACGGGCGCACCGCCATCGAGGCCGAGGTGCCGGTGCGCAATGCGCGGGCCGAGGCGGCGGTGCCCGCATGACGAACAGCGTTCGCCTCTTTCTGGTCGACGACCACCCGCTGGTGCGCGACGGCCTGCGCGCGCGGCTGGGCTCCATGCCCAACCTGGAGATCGTCGGCGAGGCCAGCAACGCGGCCGAGGCGCTTGCGCAGATCGACAGCGTGCAGCCCGACCTGATGCTGATGGACGTCGGCATGAAGGACATGAACGGCATCGACCTTGCTGCGCTGCTGCTGCAACGCCGGCCCGCCACGCACATCGTGATGCTCAGCATGTACGACAACCCCGAGTACGTGCAGAAGGCCTTGCAGGTGGGCGCGCGCGGCTATGTGCTGAAAGACGCGCCGGCGGCGGAGATCGTCGCCGCGATCGAGGCCGTGTCGGCGGGCGGTACCTTCCTGAGCCCGGCCGTGTCGAAGAAGCTGTTTCGCACGCAGGCGCCGCGGCCCCTGCTCACGCCGCGCGAGAGCCAGATTCTTTCGGCGCTGGGGCGAGGGGAGTCGAGCAAGCAGATCGCGCGCGACCTGTCGTTGAGCGTGCGCACGGTGGAGGCGCACCGCCAGAGCATCAAGCGGCGGCTGGGCATCGAGGGGCAGGCGGAACTCATCAAGTACGCGGTGGAGCATGCGCGGGAGTTCGGGCAGGGCGGTTGATTCGGCCGCGTGGCGACGTGTATTGCCGCTGCTGCGCGTTGATTGCCCGCGTATTTCGAATATCAAGAGTCAGACGCGAGAGCCTTGAGCATGACCACACCTGTTGTTCCTGAAATTGTCGTCGGGCTGGCGCTGGACGCTGCTGCAGACGGCGGCAGACAACGCCCCTTGAATGAAGGTGAATACCGCGGCGTCTTTCTTGTCGGCGAGCAAGGCTTCTCGATTCGATTCTTCGTGGCCCTGCCATTCGACGCAGGCACGCCGCAGAGATTCGGTATTCAGTTTCTGTCCCCGAAAGAGGCGTTGCCGCATTTCGCAGTGGGCACGTCCTTCTCGATGTGGGAGGGACGGGTTGTCGGACATGGCCGCGTGCTGGAGGTCCTGGCGACATGAGGCCCGGCGCCGAAGCGGGGCACTTGCGCCAAACCCTGTCTGGCGCGCTCGCCTCACGCCTTGCCGATGCGCAAAGACGGCAGCAGGCACAACGCCGCACAGGTCGCACCGGCCCCCACGAGAAAGGCCGTTGATATCCCGAACCACTGCGTCGCAAGACCGACCGCCGGCCCGGTCACGCCCAGCGCGATGTCGGCGAAGGCGATGAAGTTGCCCACCGCACGGCCGCGTTGTTCAGGCGGAACGGACTGGGTCGCGATGACGCCCATCGCCGGGAACACGAGCGAGAAGCCGAGCCCGGTCAATGTCGCTCCGAGCACGGCCATTGCCGGCGTGGGCGCGCACCAGATCAGCGCCTGCCCCACGGCCTCGAAGGCCAATGAACCCACGGCGACTTTCGTTGCGCCGAAGCGGTCCGGCAGCCCCGACCCGACCAGCCGCACGAAGACATAGGCGGCACCGAAACCCAGCAGCGCCGTGCCGGCATGCGGCCAGCCGTGCGCCGCGTAGTCGAGCGTCAGGAAGGCCGCCATCGCGGCATAGGGAACCGTCGCGAGTGCCAGCACCAGGCCCGGTCGCCAGATGAGGCCGAGCACACGATGGAAGGCCACTCGCTGGCCACCGGCGGCGGGAACAGCCGGCAGGCGCAAGGCGATCGTCCAGGCCAGCATTGGCGTCAGTACCGCAAGAGCGCCGACACCGGCAAAGCCGTAGCGCGCTTGCACGGCCAGGCCCAGCGGTGCGCCAAGCCCGAGTGCGGCGTAGATCGCAATGCCTGCCCACGACATGACCTTGCCGGTGTGCGCGGCGCCCATGCGCGCGATGCCCCAACTCATCAGGCCGGTCAGGAACAGGCTCTCGCCGAAGCCCGCCACCAGCCGTCCGAGCAGCAGCACGGCCAGTTTGGCAACGGGGTCGATGGGCAGCACGCTCGACAGGGCATACGCCAGGCCCGAGCAGGCGGTCAGTGGAAGCCCGAGGAGCACTGCAGCGCGCGGCCCGCGCTGGTCGCAGAGGGTGCCCGCCTGATGGCGGGTCAGCAAGGTGGCCAGCGACTGCGCGCCGATGACCCAGCCCACGGTGAGTGCGCCGAATCCGAGGTGATCGCGCACCTCGAGTGCCAGCGCGGCCAGCGGAACACTGATTGCAAGAAAGCCCAGGAACACCGCGAGCACCACGGGCACGAGGCCGGTGAAAGCTGAGGGGGTCCCGAGCGGGCGAACGGATACGGGTGAGAAAAGTGATGTCATGCCAATGCGCGTCTTTATGGATCGAGATATTCCCCACTGGGATCCTCTCGACAAAGGACGCGTTGGATGACGGTAACGCTTACGGCAGCACCATTGCGGGCTGCGGCGGCGACTATAAACGCGGCGCTGCGCGATCGTCAATACGCCTGGAACGGATGCATCGATATGTCTCGAACGCCTACACGAACAGAGGACACCCGGCCCTGGCAAGGTGATCCGGGCTTCGATCACGATGTTTCAATTTCGAAGCCCCTGCGAATCCGAATCTCCCCGGCAGGGCGTTTAAAGTTCGTCCCCCCGTAGCGATTTGGCGCTACGTACTTTTCCCCATCGTTTCACTCACTGAAAAAGGAACCCCTCGTTTTGAACAAGACCGAACTCATCGCCGCCATTTCCACCGACACCAACCTCAGCAAGGTCGATGCCGCCCGCGCTCTGGACTCCGCCCTCGACAACCTGTCGCGCGCCCTGGCCGGTGGCGACACGGTGCAACTGATCGGCTTCGGCGCCTTCTCGGTGGCCGCACGCCCCGAGCGCACGGGCCGCAACCCGTCGACCGGCGAGCCGATGACCATCAAGGCCAGCAAGGCGCCCAAGTTCACCGCCGGCAAGGCGCTGAAGGACGCGGTCAACGCTGCGCCTGCTGCGTAAATCGCACCCTCGTGTGCATGACGCCCTTTGGCGGCCCCGGTGCAGCGGCACCGGCCGCAAAGGGCGTTTCGTTTTCAGGAAGGCGGGTCTGGTGGGCGTTCCGCGATAGAGTTCGCGAACGCCCACCAGACCCGCCTTCCGCCATGCAAGACGCACTCCGGCCCACGTCATCTTTTCGCATGCTGCAGCAGTGGCTGCCCAGGCTGTTGCCCATTGCGGCTTGCGTCCTCATCGTCGGCTGCGCCGGCCCCACGGGCCCGAGGCCGCGCCAGGGGCAGCCGCCCGTCGTCACAGGCATTCCATTGACGGACGAACAATCGAACAGCATCGCGATTCATGCGCTCGGGCTTGTAGGCACGCCGTACCGTTACGGCGGCAACACGCCCGACGGCGGCTTCGATTGCAGCGGGCTCATCGGCTACGTGTACCTCAACAGCGTGGGGCAATCGCCGCCGCGCACGGTGGCGCGCATGTCCGCCTTCGGGCATCCGGTGGACATGTCGCAGTTGCGCACCGGCGACCTGGTGCTCTTCGGTTCTTCCACGCCCTCGCACGCGGGCATCTACGTGGGCGGTGGGCGCTTCGTGCATGCGCCGTCGACCGGCGGCGAAGTGCGGCTCGACAGGCTCGACGGGGTCTACTGGTCGCGGCAGCCGCAGCAGGCGCGGCGGCCCGGCGCGTGAGGGCTTCGCTCGCCGCCGTGGGCGTTGGCTGCCGTGCGGCCGGCTGCGTCTTCAGTCTTCCAGATCGCGCTGCTTTCTTCGGCGCCACGCGATCCGTTCGTCGATAGAGCGTGGCGGCTTGCATGCCGGTCGCGCGGCGGATGCCGTGTTGCGTGCCAAGGGCTGCCAGTCGCTGGTGTGCTCCGCCTGCGACAGACTGAACCACTCCGCCCCGCAATGGCTGCATGAAGCGACCAGCACGTCGCGCCCGCCATGCCGCCCGAGCAAGGTCTGCTCGCCGAGCGCGGGTGTGCCGCAGCACGACCAGAGCAGCGTCATGTCGGGCCGTGCCTGCGCCTGCCGGGCCCAGGCCGCCGCGCGATACCAGAGCGTTGCGTTCAACGCCATGTCACACCTTGGTGGTGCGCCGGCCCGAACCATCGAGCTTGCGAACCCGTACCAGCGTTTCAGCCGAAATGACCCACACGGCCGCGATGACGGCCAACCAGACGATGTCCATTGCTCACTCGTGCATTTGCAAGGCATCGAGTGTCTGAAGACCGGCATAAAAACGGCATCGAATGTTCACGCGCGCGCGTAAACAAGCCGTAAAAAACGCTCAGGCGCGCGGCGACTGCACATGTTCCGGCCGCACACCGAGGCCCACAGCGCGCGCCGGCAGCCTGCGCAGCAGCGGCCAGCGCGACAGCAGCCGCAACGGCCACGGCACATGGCCCGCCTTCGTGTTGACCTTGCCGCCCAGCACCGGCACCAGCACACGGTCCTGCACCATGCGCTGCGCCGCCTGCGTCAAGCGCACGGGCCATTCCCTGCGGCGCTGCAACTGCGGGAGCAGGGTGTCGATCTGCTTGTCGGTGGCGCTGCCCGCGAGCGACGCGGCCAGCAGGTTGGCGGCGGCCACCGCGTCCTGCACGGCCAGGTTGATGCCCACGCCGCCCACCGGCGACATGGCATGCGCCGCGTCCCCGATGCACAGCATGCCTTTGCAGGCCCACGATTCGAGCCGGTCGACCGTCACTTCGAGCAGCTTCACCGCGTTCCAGTCGGGCAGCGCCTGCGGCAGCCGCTCGCCCATGAAGGGCGCGATCTTCGCGATCTCGGCATGGAAGGCGTCGATGCCGCGCGCCTTCAGCGCCTCGTGGCCGCCCTTGGGAATGACGAAGGCGCATTGCCAGTAGTCGCCGCGGTTCAGCGTCACCAGGAAGTGCCCGCCGGCAATGTGGCCCGCGGTGGCATCGGGGTCGCCGGGCTGTTTGGGAATGCGCATCCACAGCACGTCGATGGGCGCCCCGTAGCTGATGTGCGGCAGGGCCGCGGCATCGCGCAGCGTCGAATGCCGGCCGTCGGCCGCCACCACCAGCGAGGCGCGCAGTTCGACGTCCTGCGGCTTGCCGCTTCGCGCACCGCGCCTCACCTTCACGCCGCTCACCCGTCCGTTGTCGTGCAACAGGCCCACGGCCTCGGCGTCGGTCCACAGCTCGAAGCCCGGATAGCGCCGCGCCTCATCGCACAGGAAGTCCAGAAACTCCCACTGCGGCATGAGCACGAGGAACTTGCTGTGCGAGGGCAGGTGGGTGAAGTCGGCGACCGGAAAGTCCCGTCCTTCGAAGGTGGCGCGCAGCTCATCGACACGGTCGTGCGGGCGCTGAAGAAAGGCGTCGAGCAGGCCCAGCTCGTGCAGGATTTCCAGCGTCGACGGATGCACCGTGTCCCCGCGGAAGTCGCGCAGAAAGTCCAGGTGCTTCTCCAGCACCACGACGTGGACGCCTGCGCGTGCCAGCAGCAGGCCCAGCACCATGCCGGCCGGCCCGCCGCCTGCAATGCAGCAGCGTAGGGGGGTGTCGAATGCGTTGATCTCTCGTGCTCCCTGGCGTCAGGGCGACATCTTCAGGTCTGGCGTGGTTCGTGCGTGTAGGCCCAAAGGCATTGAAACGCGCAGCGGTTGGCGCGCGATGCGGGTTTTCCATTACGCAAAGCCACGCACATGCACCGCGCGGTGCGACGGATGCGCATCGGCTCCAGTCCCGCAAGACTCTGCGGGTTCAATCTTGGAGACAACCGCATGCACAGCATCCGACGCCATCTGGTGTGGCTGGTCGTGGCCGTGGTCGGCGCATTCGCGCTCGGCACCGTGGCCCTGACCCGTGGTGAAAGCGTCAACGCCCTCTGGGTGGTGGCTGCCGCGATCTGCACCTACCTCATTGCCTACCGCTACTACAGCCTGTTCATCGCTGAAAAGGTGCTGGGCCTGGACGGCAACCGCAAGACGCCCGCGCACCGCCACAACGACGGGCTGGACTACGTGCCGACCGACAAGAACGTGCTGTTCGGCCACCACTTCGCGGCCATCGCGGGGGCAGGCCCGCTGGTGGGCCCGGTGCTCGCCGCGCAGATGGGCTACCTGCCCGGCCTGCTGTGGATCCTGGCGGGCGTGGTGTTCGCAGGCGCGGTGCAGGACTTGATTATCCTGTTCATCTCCACGCGGCGCGACGGCCGCTCGCTGGGCGACCTGGTCAAGCAGGAGATGGGCGTGGTGCCCGGCATGATCGCGCTGTTCGGCACCTTCATGATCATGATCATCATCCTGGCGGTGCTGGCGCTCATCGTGGTGAAGGCGCTGGCCGAATCGCCGTGGGGCACCTTCACGGTGGCGGCCACGGTGCCGGTGGCGCTGTTCATGGGCGTGTACCTGCGGTTCATTCGCCCGGGGCGCATCGGCGAGGTGTCGCTCATCGGCTTCGTGCTGCTGATGCTGGCCATCTTCGGCGGCCAGGCCGTGAGCCAGAGCGCCGAGTGGGCGCCGTTGTTCACCTTCGACGGCAAGGCGCTCACCTGGATGCTGGTGGGCTACGGCTTCGTGGCCGCGAGCCTGCCGGTGTGGCTGCTGCTGGCGCCGCGCGACTACCTGTCGACCTTCCTGAAGATCGGCACCATCATCGCGCTGGCCATCGGCATCGTGTTCGTGATGCCCACGCTGCAGATGCCGGCCATCACGCAGTTCGCGCAGGGCAACGGCCCGGTGTGGTCGGGCAGCCTGTTCCCGTTCCTGTTCATCACCATCGCGTGCGGCGCCGTCTCGGGCTTTCATGCGCTGATTTCTTCGGGCACCACGCCCAAGATGCTCGACAACGAACGCCACGCGCGCTTCATCGGCTACGGCGGCATGCTGGCCGAGTCGTTCGTGGCGGTGATGGCGCTGGTGGCGGCCTCGTGCATCGAGGCGGGCGTGTACTTTGCGATGAACAGCCCCGGCGCGCTGGTCGGCACGACCGCGCAGCAGGTGGCGGCCACGGTGTCGAGCTGGGGCTTCGTCATCACGCCCGAAATGCTGCTGCAGACCGCCAAGGACGTGGGCGAAACCACCATCCTCGGCCGCGCGGGCGGTGCGCCCACGCTGGCGGTGGGCATGGCCCACATCCTCCACCAGGTGATCGGCGGGCAGGCCATGATGGCCTTCTGGTACCACTTCGCCATTCTGTTCGAGGCGCTCTTCATCCTGACGGCGGTGGACGCCGGCACCCGCGCCGGCCGCTTCATGCTGCAGGACCTGCTCGGCAGCTTCGTGCCCGCGCTCAAGCGCACCGATTCGCTGCCGGCCAACCTGGTCGCCACGGCGCTGTGCGTGGCGGCCTGGGGCTACTTCCTGTACCAGGGCGTGGTCGATCCGCTGGGCGGCATCAACACGCTGTGGCCGCTGTTCGGCATCTCCAACCAGATGCTGGCCGCGGTGGCGCTGCTGCTGGGCGTGGTGGTGCTGTTCCGCATGAAGCGCGAGCGCTACGCCTGGGTGGCGGCCGCACCGGCCGCATGGCTGCTGGCCTGCACGCTCACCGCGGGCTGGCAGAAGATCTTCTCGGCCGACCCCAAGATCGGCTTCCTGTCGCATGCGGCCAGGTACACCGAAGGCATCGCCAACGGCGTGCTGGTGGCGCCGGCCAAGACGCCGGAGGCCATGTCGCGCATCGTGTTCAACGACCGCCTCGACGCCGCGCTGTGCGCGCTCTTCATGTTCGTGGTGCTGAGCGTGCTGGTCTACAGCATCAAGGCCTGCCTGGCAGCGCGCGCGGCCAACCGGCCGACCACGCACGAGACGCCGTTCGAGCCGATGGGCGCGGCTTCGTCCGTGGCCTCCGCGGCGCACTGACGCCATGGGCCTCGCATTGCCGGAAGCGGGGCGCTACATCGCGCGCTCCGTCAAGCAGTCGCTGCGGCTCATGGTCGGGCTGCCCGACTACGACGTGTACCTGACGCACATGGCCGCCACGCACCCCGACCGGGCACCCATGAGCTACGAGGCCTTCTTCCGCGAGCGGCTGGAGGCGCGGTACGGCGCGGGCAAGGGGCGCTGCTGCTAGGGCAGCACAGCGTCGACCCCGCTCCTCGAATAGCGCCCGGGCGGCACGCCCACATGCCGCGTGAACGCCACGCCGAAGGTGCTGACCGAGCTGTAGCCCACGCGCTCGGCGATCTCCGAGATTGCCAGCTCGCGCTGCCGCAGCATCTGCCTGGCGAGCGCCATGCGCCATGCCAGCAGGTACGCCATCGGTGCGATACCCACCGCGCGGCTGAAGCGCGCGAAGAAGGCCGAGCGCGACATGCCTGCTTCTCGCGAGAGCTGCGCCACGGTCCAAGCGCTTGAAGGGCGCTCGTGCATGCGCCGCAGCGCCAGCGCGAGCTTGGTGTCGGCCAAGGCGCGCACCAGTCCCGCGGACGCCGCGGTGCTGGCCGACGAGCGGAAGGCCTCGATCAGCAGCACCTCCAGCAGGCGGGCCATGACGATCTCGCGCGCCGGCCGGTCGGCGCGAGACTCCTCGCCCACCAGCTGCACCAGCGTCGACAGGCGCGGCTCGCCGCGCACGTGCAGCCACTGCGGCAGGAGCGACACCAGCAGCGCCGCGTCCGGCGAGCCGAACACGCAGTTGCCGACCCGCATGCGCACGTCCACCGCGCCGGCCGGATCGCCCACGCGGGCACCGCCGGGCATCTGCGCGATCGGCGTGGTGACTGCTTCTCCTTCTCGCGGCGGCTGCCGGTCGAGGCTGGACGTGGCGAAACTGCGCGCGGCGGGAATCAGCGCGAAGTCGCCCGCGTTCAGCGTGAGGGTGTCGCTGTGCGCCGGGCCGTCGACGGTCAGGTGGCAGCTGCCTTCGAGCACGACCAGGTAGAAGGGCCGGCCCGTTTCGGTGCGGCGCACCGCCCAGGGGGCCGACGCGACGACGAGCTTCGAGAACGGCGCCTCCGGGCGCAGCAACGCCACCACTTCCGCCAACGGGTCGACCATGCTGGACTCTCTCGACAAATGAATGGACCTTCGAGTGTAGTAAGTCCTGCTTGCGGCCCGTATCGTCAGGGCATCGTCAACCCCACGGAGTCACCCGATGTCCACCGCTTCCACCGTCCTGATCACAGGCTGCTCTTCCGGCTTCGGCCTCGAGACGGCGCGCTTCTTCCTCGACAAGGGCTGGCATGTCGTCGCGACCATGCGCACGCCGCGCGACGACCTGCTGCCCCGCTCGGAGCGGCTTCGCGTGCTGCCGCTCGACGTGACCGACGCGCAGAGCGTGCAAGGCTGCATCGAGGCGGCCGGGCCGATAGCCGCGCTGGTCAACAACGCCGGCGTCGGCCTGCTGGCGCCGCTGGAAGGCATGGCGCTGGCCAGCGCCCGCGAGGTGTTCGAGACCAACACGCTCGGCACCATCGCGATGACGCAGGCCGTGTTGCCGCAGTTCCGGCAGCGGCGCTCGGGCGTGGTCGTCAATGTCACGTCGAGCGTCACGCTGATGCCGCTGCCGCTGCTGTCGGTCTACACCGGCAGCAAGGCGGCGGTGAATGCGTTCACGGAGTCGCTGGCCCTGGAGCTGGCGCCCTTCGGCGTTCGCGTGCGCCTGGTGCTGCCGGGGCGCGCGCCCGGCACGAGCTTTGGCGACAACGCGCGCCAGCGGATGGGCGACGGCGTGCACGAAGCCTATGCGGACTTCCGGCAGCGCGTGTTCGCCGCGGTGCGCGACACCGGCACGCCGGTGACGCACGCCCAGGACGTCGCCGAGGCCGTGTGGCGCGCCGTGACCGACCCCGCGGCGCCCATGCGGATCCCGGCGGGCGCCGATGCTGTCGCGCTGGCGGGGGCATGAAGCGGACGCTGCAGCGGCATCGCGTTACGCTTCTTTCGCGCGGTGGCTAGGCCGCCGTGCGCCCGAGGTCTACAGTGCGCCCACGTCCGCACCTTCGCGGCCGGCATGGAGGGCTGCATGTCCACCGATCCGTTCGCAGAGTTCAAGCAGCGGCAACGCCAGATGTGGTCGACCTTTGCGCCGACCGCCATGTTCACGCCGCCGGTGGCCGGCCACCTTGTGCGCTTCGCGCAGATCGCCAAGGGCGAGGCGGTGCTCGACGTGGGCACGGGCACCGGTGTCGTGGCCATCACGGCGGCGCGCCAGGGCGCCAGGGTCACGGGGCTGGACCTCACGCCCGAGCTGCTCGAGCTGGCGCGCGACAACGCCCGCATCTCGAAACACGAAGACATCGTGTGGACCGAGGGCGATGCCGAACAGCTGCCGTACCCCGACGCCTCGTTCGACGTGGTGCTGAGCCAGTTCGGCCACATGTTCGCGCCGCGTGCCGAAGTGGCCATTGCCGAGATGCGGCGCGTGCTCAAGCCCGGCGGGCGCGTGGCCTTCGCCACCTGGCCACCCGAGCATTTCGTGGGCCGCATGTTCGCCTTTGTCGGGCGCAACTCGCCGCCACCGCCCGCGGGCGCCTCACCGCCGCCGCTGTGGGGCAACCCGGCCGTGATCGCCGAGCGCCTGGCCCCGCATTTCGAGGCGCCCTTCTTCGAGCGCGGCACCATGAACTACCCGGCGCTGAGCATCGACCACTTCCGCATGTTCATGGAGCGCTCGATCGGCCCGATGCAGAAGCTCGTCGAAAGCCTTGCCGCCGATCCCCAGAAGCTGGCCGCGCTGCGCGACGAATTCGACGCCATGGCCGCGCCGTATTTCGTCGACAACGTCATGCACCAGAACTACCTGTTCACGCGCGCCCGGGTGCGCTGAGCCTCCAGCAGCTCGACCATCTTGAGCGCCGCGGGCGCCAGCGGCCGGCTCTTCAGCGCCAGCCGGTAGAGCGGGCGCGACAGCACCGCGCCACCGTCGAGCTTGAGCTTCAGCTCGCGCAGCGTGCCCAGCGCCAGCATGTCGGCCACCACCACGCGCGGCAGCATCGACACGCCCACGCCGCTGGCCACCGTGCGCGCAATGGCCTCGTTGCTGGCCATTTCCATCCAGGGCTGGGCGGCAATGCCGTGGGCCGCGCACAGCGCCTCGGTGGCCTGCCGGGTGCCCGAGCCTGCTTCGCGCAATATCCAGTTCTGCCGGCTGAGCACCTCGGCCTCAGGCGGCCACTGAGGCGGCCTGTGCGAATTCCAGCTTCTGTCTTCGGCGCTGTCGCGAGACGATGCTCCCCACCTTGTTCGTGGAGAACGCCGATGCCATCCGAACTCAACCAGATCGCCAGCTGGTCGCTGCGCTGGCGCATCTTTCTGTCGGGCGTGCTGTGCCTGGTGGCCGCGCTGTGCGCGGCAAGCCCGCCGGATGCGAGCGCGCAGGTGCATGCGCAGCAGCGCTACCAGATGGCGCTCGAGGCACAGGCCGAGCGCGACTACCGCGGCATGCTCGCGCTGCTCAGGCAAGCCGCGCAGGAGGGCAGCGCCGAGGCGCAGGAAATGCTCGGCATGGTGCTGCTGACCGGGCCCACGCTCTACGGCATGGCCGTGCAGGCCGACCGCTGCGAGGCCGGCGAGTGGATGCGCCGCGCGGCCGCGCAGGGCAGCGAAACCGCTAAGGTGCAGCTGGGTTTCCTGAACCGGCTGCGCGCCTCGCCGGAAGGACGAAACGCCTGCGAGTGAAGCACCGGGCGCCGGGCGCGCGCCGCTACGCCGCCGCAGGCCGAACGGCCGGCTCGCGTACCGCCGCCCGCGCAAGGCGCCACGCCATGAACAGGAACACCAGCGGCAGCACGATGGTCTGCAGCACGAACAGCGCGATCAGCTTCACGATGCGCTCGGCCCAGTCGGACGCCGACTTCAGGATCTGGTCGTAGGTCGCTTTGAGGTTGGGCAGCTTCGGCAGCCAGCGCTCGACGCGGTCGCGCCAGCCTTCCTGAGCCACAGGCGCTTCCTGCGCGGCATCGACCACGGCGGTGGGCGACTTCTCGATGCCCGACAGCGCCGTCTGGTAGTCGCTGGCCATGAACGCGCGATAGAGCCCTTCGTTCGCCACCGCGCTCAGCGGCACCGCGAAGCGCACCAGCAGCAGGCCGATCAGCAGCGACTGCAGCCAGCGCGGCGAACGTCCGCGCTGCCAGCGCCACACCACCCACGCCAGCGCCACGCCGCTCACCAGCCACGACATGAGATGGTGCGCGCCGATGTTCAGCAGCATCAGCTGAATGCCGAACGACACGCTGGCCGCCAGCATGATGGCGGCGAACTGCTCGATGAGCTCGTTCAGCGGCTTCAGCGCCTGGCCCGGCGCAAAGCTCACGCCGACGCCCCCCGGCGTGGCATCGACCTGCGTGCCCTGTGCCACCGACACCACGGCGCCCAGCGCGCGCGCCGCGGCAAAGGTGGTCAAGGCGCGCTTGAGCCCGTCGTTGACCTGCTCGCGCGCCGGTGTGTCGATGGGCGCGACCCAGCAACCGACGAGCACCACCACGGCGACCAGCAGCAGGTAAACGCGCTGCGGCATCGGGTTCTTCACGGTGCTCATTTCCTGGCCCCTCCCTGCATGCGCGCGATGATCTTGCTCGTCTCGTTGCCCTCTTCGCGGCCGTCGGGGTGGCGGCGCGCGTAGTCGAACACCTTGGCCTGCGAGACCTTCACCATCTGGCCGGCGTGCAGGCTGGGCACGTCGACCGGCTCGTTCTTCAGCAGGCCTTCGATGGTGTCGCCGTTCCATTTCGCCACCTCCACCCACATCCATTCGTTGCCGCCGTCGCGCGTGGTGAAGGGCGCCTTCACCAGGATGTATTCGCCGGGCTGCAGGCCCTTGGCGAAGGCGTCGCGCAGCCTGGGCAGTTGTGCGTTGGCGGCCTTGCTGGCGGCGAGCAGCTCGTCGTTGTGCCTGAGCCGCGTGACGGAGTCTTCATCAGCGCCGAAGGCCGCGGTGAGCATGGCCGTCTGCTGCGCGTAGCGGTCGGGGCCGCTGTAGCGGTCGAAGCGAATCTCGTACAGCCGGTTGCGCGGGTCGCCGTCTTCCCACTTGCCGTTGACCAGCGAGAGCCTGGCCACGGCGGCTGCGTTGGGCTTCAGGTTCGCGAGCATCGGGTCGCGCGCCGCGGCATGCCGCAGCGCGCGCAGGTCCAGGTCGTACTGGCCGGGGCGCGGCAGCGTGGCGCCTTCGCCCAGCGCCTGCGCGAACATGTTCACCAGGCTGCCGATCGGCCGGTTGCTCGACCACGAGAAGTCGCTCACCACCACGTCGGGCAGGCCGAACTTCGCCATGCCCAGCGTGATCGCGCGCACCAGCGCGTCGCTGCGGTAGGCGTGGATGACGGTCTGCTGCGACATGTCGGGCACGCTGCCCGACCATGAGTCGATGCGGCGCGCCTGCCATGCATCGGGCGTGAAGACTTCGCGTGTTTCCTCGTCCCACAGCAGGCCGTTGGTGTCGCGCGCCACCTGCTGCGCGAGCTGCAGCGCCTTCAGCATTGCGGCGGACGACTGCTGCGCCGGGTGCGCGAAGTCGAGCACCAGCGCGCGGTCGGCCTTCTGCAGGGCTTCGGCCTGCTCGCGCGACAGGCCCCGGCCGAAGCGCTGCAGCATGTCCAGGCTGGGCGCGCGGTAGTCCTGCAGCACGGTGGTGGTGTTCCAGTTGGCGAACACCACGGGCTCGGTCGCCTGCGCCGGCGTGGGCATGGCCGCGAGCAGCTTCGGACCGCCGCCCAGCTTGGCGAGCCGGCTGCGCAACGCGGCCATGGGGTCGGTGGCCGGCGGCTTGGCGTAGTAGATGGCGAACTGGAAGTGAATGGGGCCTGCCTGCGGCGAGCCCGCGGGCACGGGGGCGCCGGGCACGGCCTTGCTTGCGCCTTGCGTCGCCTGCTGTTGTTGCGAGGCGGATGTCGCGGGCGTCGCTGCCATGGACAGGGTGCTTGCACAGAGAACGAGTGCGCCGATGGCGATGCGATGAAAGGAAGTCTTTGGCATGGGCATGTGTGAACGTCGTCGATGCTGCGGGAGAGCGCATTCTCGGTGCGACGCCAATGAAATTTACTGTGCGAAAAGCGCACCCCGACACACAACGATACGCAACGCCGGTTCTTGCGCGATCGCGCGATCAACATCACGGCCTTCAACCCCCGATGCCTGATTCGCAAGGAGATCCCGATGCCTGCTCCCTTTCATTTGCCCCGCCGGTCGTTCCTGGGAACCGCCGCGCTCGGCGTTGCCGCTGCCCAGCTCGCCGTGGCCCTGCCTGCCTTCGCCCAACCCGGCCCGTCGAAGAACGCGCAAGGCGCGAGCCCGCTGCGGCGGCTCGAGCCGCTCAAGCGCATCGACGCCGGCGTGCTGAACGTGGGCTACCACGAAGCCGGCCCCGCCAACGGCGCGCCGGTGATTCTTCTGCACGGCTGGCCTTACGACATTCACATGTTCGTCGACGTGGCGCCGCTGCTGGCTGCCGCCGGCTTTCGCGTGATCGTGCCGTACCTGCGCGGCTACGGCACCACGCGGTTCCTGTCCGACGACACCCCGCGCAACGGGCAGCAGGCGGCGGTCGCCGTCGACATCATCGCGTTGATGGACGCGCTGAAGATCGAGACCGCCACGGTCGCGGGCTGCGACTGGGGCGCGCGCACGGCCTGCATCATGGCGGCGCTGTGGCCGCAGCGCGTGAAGGCGCTGGTGTCGGTCAGCGGCTACCTCATCGGCAGCCAGGAAGCCGGCAAGGTGCCGCTGCCGCCGCAGGCCGAGCTGCAGTGGTGGTACCAGTACTACTTTGCCACCGAGCGCGGCCGTGCGGGCTACGAGAAGAACCGGCACGACTTCGCCAAGCTGATCTGGCAGACCGCATCGCCCAAGTGGAACTTCGACGACGCCACCTTCGAGCGCAGCGCCAGTTCGTTCGACAACCCCGACCACGTCGCCGTGGTGGTGCACAACTACCGCTGGCGCCTGGGCCTTGCGGAAGGCGAAGCGAAGTACCTCGACCTCGAGTCGAAACTGGCGAAGGCGCCGGTCATCGCCGTGCCGACCATCACGCTCGAAGGCGATGCCAACGGTGCGCCGCACCCCGAGCCTGCCGCCTATGCGAAGAAGTTCTCGGGCCCCTACGAGCACCGGACGGCCAGCGGCGGCATCGGGCACAACCTGCCGCAGGAAGCGCCCGACGTGTTCGCGACCGCGGTGATGGACGTGGCGCGCCGGAGCTAAAACTTTTGGCTTTGTTCGCCCGGCCCGCGTGTCGGCGAACCGCGCGAAATTGCGGCTGAACACGCAATAGCGACCCTCGAACGCTCGAATGCAATCGATCTGTCACGGTTGACACGGAACATGGCGGCGCAGACCGCAGGCCTGCACACCGCAGCCGTCCATTCGAACGTCAGGGAGAGTCTCATGCCAACAGGCCCGGCGCGGTCCGTCCGCGTACTGAGCGCGTCCTGCGCCGCCATGCCGACGCTGGGCGGCGAGCCGGCGCTGGAGCCGGTGCGCATCGAGGGCGACGAGGCGCTCAGCAGCCTGTTCCGCTACACCGTGACCCTGGCCACGCCCGAGCAGGCGGGCTACAACCCCCGGCAGGCCGCCAACGTCGACATCAAGAGGCTGGTGGGCGAGGTGCTGACGGTGCACATCGTGCTCGACGGCCGCCCGGGCGCGGACGGCGACCGGCGCCACGTCAGCGGACTGGTCACGCGCGTGCGCTTCGTGCGGCTGGAGAACCGCCGCGCGCTGTACGAGGCCGTCATCGAGCCCTGGCTCACGCTGGCCACGCGCACCAGCGACTACCGGATCTTTCAGCACAAGCGCGTGACCGATATCGTGGGCGAGGTGCTCGGCGAATACGACTTCGCGCACGAGATCAAGGCCACGCGCAGCTACCCCGCGCGCGAGTTCCAGGTTCAGTACGGCGAGAGCGACTTCGACTTCGTCGCGCGGCTGCTGCACGAGTGGGGCCTGTACTACTTCTTTGCGCACGCGGAGGGCGGCCACAAGCTGGTGATCGTCGACGACATGGCCTCGCACCAGCCCTTTGCCAACGCGGCCTACCAGAAGGTGCCCTTCCACGGCGCCGAAGACACCGTGCGCGAAGAGCACTGCGACCGCTTCAACGCCTGCGAAACGCTGCAAAGCGGCCGCTGGGTGACCGACGACTTCGACTTCACGCGCCCCCGGGCCCGCCTGCAGCAGGTGAGCGCCATGCCGCGCAAGACGGCGCACAGCGGCATGGAGCGCTACGGCTGGCCGGGCGACTACGCAGTGGAGTCCGAGGGCGAGCAACTGGCGCGCACGCGCATGGAAGAAAGCGGCAGCCAGGGCGAGCGCGCCAGCGGCGCGGGCAACCTGCGCGCGGTGGTGCCGGGCTGCCTGCTCACGCTGGAGCGGCATCCGCAGAACGAGGCCAACCGGCAGTACCTGGTGACGGCCGCGCACCTGCGGCTCCAGGACATCGGCGACGCCAGCGCACAGCAGCCCTTCGAGTGCCGGGTCGAGTTCGAGGCGATTCCCGCGAGCAAGGTCTTTCGCGCGAATGCGCCCGCCGTGCCGCGCCCGCGCACCACGGGGCCGCAGACGGCCATCGTCACCGGCCCCGCGGGGCGCGAGATCTGGACCGACGCCTACGGCCGCGTGAAGCTGAGCTTTCACTGGAACCGCTATTGCACCAAGGACGAGAACAGCTCGTGCTGGGTGCGCGTGTCCTCGCCCTGGGCCGGCACCAACTTCGGCGGCATCCAGATACCGCGCATCGGGCAGGAGGTGATCGTCGATTTCGAGCACGGCGACCCCGACCGCCCCATCGTCACCGGCCGCGTCTACAACGCCGACAACATGCCGCCGTGGCCGCTGCCGGACAACGCCACGCAAAGCGGCCTGCTCACCCGCAGCTCCGAAGGCGCGAGCGACGCCAACGCCAACGCCCTGCGCTTCGAGGACAAGAAGGGCGCCGAGCAGCTGTGGCTGCATGCGGAGCGCAACCAGGACATCGAGGTCGAGAACGACGAGACCCACTGGGTGGGCCGCGACCGCAGCAAGACCGTCGACCGCGACGAGACCGTGCACGTGAAGCACGACCGCACGGAGACGGTGGGCCACGACGAGACCATCACCGTGCACAACGACCGCACCGAGACGGTGGACGGCAACGAGACCATCGCCATCCACAAGAACCGCACGGAGACGGTGGACCTGGACGAAACCATCACCGTGCACAGGAACCGCACCGAAACCGTCGACCTGAACGAGACCATCGGCATCGGCATGAACCGCAGCGAGCGCGTGGGCCTGAACGAGACCATTCATATCGGCGAGCACCGCAGCGTGACCATCGGCGGCGCCAAGGTGGAGACGGTGGCGCTGGCCAAGGCCGAGACCATCGGCCTGGCCAAGGCGCTGACCATCGGGCTGGGCTACCAGGTCACGGTGGGCGCGGCCATGAACACCACGGTGGCGTTGATGCAGACCGAGCAGGTGGGCCAGTCCAAGCGCGTGGATGTGGGCAAGACGCTCACGCTGCAGGCCGGCGACCGCATCGAGCTGCTGTGCGGCAAGAGCTCGCTGGTCATGACCTCGGAGGGCGTGGTGACCATCAACGGCTCGTCCTTCGACTTCTCCGCCAGCGGGCCGGTGCAGGTGAGCGGCAAGGACATCGACCTCAACTGAGGCCGCGCAAGCACGCACCGTGGAGTTCCGCAACCTCACGCCCTTCGACGCCCTGTGCTTTCGCGCGGCCACGCCGAGCGACCGCGAGTACCGGGTGGTCGCCATGAAGGTCGGCTACCGGCTCGTGCGCGGGCCGTACGGCGGGTGGCGGGCCGAGGTCAACGACGACGACCCGGTGCCGCTGCGCCTGGCCGATGCCTACTGGGGCGAGGAGGGCGCGTCGAGCCCGCGCGAAGAGAGCGACCTGGCGCCCTTCAAGCCGCGCTGCGACGTGATCGTGAACGCCACGGCCCATGCGCCGCGCGGCATTCCGGCCCCCGAGTGGGAGGTGCGCCTGCAGGTAACGGCCGGCCGCCAGTGGGTGCAACTGCCGGAGCCTCCCAGGCCCCTGCACCCGGGCGCACGGCTCACGCCGCAGCAGCAGGCCGCATGGCACGACGAGCGGCAGCGCGCGCAAGCCGAGGCGGCCCCGCGCGCGGTGATCGACAAGCGGCTGCGCGTGAGCGGCCCCTCGCTGCTCTACCTGCGCAACAAGCGCGAATGGGCGCGCACGGCCAGCGAGCCCATTGCACGGCTGCCCATGCGTTGGGAGCACGCCTTCGGCGGGCGCAGCCTGCTGCGCCGGCCCGGCGCGCCGGACGACGAACCGCCGGTGCTGAACGAGGTGTGCTTCGCCAACCCGCTGGGCCAGGGCTGGCTGGAGCGCCGTGCCATCGAGCAGGCACGCCACCTGGGGTTGGCCGACATCGAGCGCCTGCCGGCGCCGCAGATCGAGCCCTTGCACGAGCCCATGCAGCAGCCCGTGCTCGCAAGGCACACCGGCGTCGACCTCGATGCGCGCGCCATGGCCGAAGCGGCGTGCGGCTACGGCCGCGAACCCGCCGGCCTGGGCGTGGTGGGCCGCGCCTGGGCGCCGCGGCTGGCGCTGGCCGGCACCTACGACGACACCTGGCTCGCGCAGCGCCATCCGTGGCCGCCGCACGACTTCGACTTCGGCTACTGGAACGCGGCGCCCGCGGACCAGCAGACGGCGTACCTGCCGCCGGACGCATGCATCGCGCTGTGGAACCTGACCGACCCGGCCGCCACGCCCGACGGCCACCTGCGCGTGACGCTGCCCGGCCACCGCGCGCTGGTGCTGCTGCGGCTGGACAACGGCGTGCTGCTGCCGCTGCCCATGGTGACCGACACGCTGCTCGTCGATGCCGAGGGCCTTGCGCTTTCGCTGGTGCACCGCGTGTGGCTGCCGTCCGATGCGCCGGTGCGGGTGATCGAGGCGCGCTTCGAGACCGACCCCGCCGCGCCGCTGGTTCGCGCGGCATCGCCCGCCAAGGCCCTGGAGCCCGCGCCGTGAGCGCCAACGTCGCTGCACGCAAGCAGGGCGGCTGGAAGGTCGTGAGCCTGGCGCCCGACGTCTGCAAGACGCCCATGGGCAGCGCCATTCCGCCCGTGCCCTACCCCGTGACGGCGCAGCTCGACAGCACCACCGCCGTGGCCCGCAGCGTGCGCGCCAACGGGCACCCCGTGGTGGTGTACGACATGAGCGTGGTGCCCACCACCCTCGGCGACGCTGCGGGCGCGGCCAAGGGCGTGAAGAGCGGCACGGTGCAGGGCAAGTGCTACCCCCTGGAGCACAGCGGCACCGTGCGCGCCGAGGGCAAGCTGTTCGTGCGGCACGACGACCTGTTCTGGATGAACGGCCAATGAAGGCGCCGCTGCGCGAACTCGCTCGCAGGAGGCGCCATGGGCTTTCGTGAAGGCTGGTACGCCACGCCGTCCCAGGGGCCGCAGTCGTTCCAGTATTTCAAGACGCCCGAGCTCGTCACGGCGCAGGGCTACTTCTCGGGCAACGACCAGGTCCTGCAGTGGGGCAGCGAGCAGTTTCCGCAGGGCAAGCCCGGCCACTGGACACCCGAGCTGCAAGCGCTCGACAAGACGACCACACCGAACGACTGGTGGGACAACCCCGAGACCAAGGACGAGCCCAAGCCCTCGCCAGTCGCCGCACTCGCGACCAGGGCCGGCGGCACCAATGCCAACGGCAACACCGTGGGCCCCGTCGTCGGCGAAACGCCGTCCACGCAGGTGCCGGCGCGCCAGGCCAACCCGCCGGTGGAGCCCGAAACGCCGAAGGAAGAAAGCTGGTGGGGCAGCTGGGGCAGTTCCATCACGCACACCGTGCTGGACGTGGGCGGCGTGATTCCCGTGGTGGGCATCTTCTCGGACGGCGCCAACGCGGCCATCTATGCGGCCGAGGGCGACTATGTGAACGCCGCCATCTCCGGCGCATCGGCCGCGGCCAACCTGGTGCCAGGTGGCGGCATCGCGGCGAAGGCGGGCAAGCTCGCGCTCAAAGGGGCGGTGAAGGGAGGCGAGCGCGCGGCTGTCAAGGAGGCCGAGAAGCTGGTGGCCGAGCGCGTGCTGAAGCGGGAGGCCGAAGAGGCCGCCGAGGCCACGGCAAAGGCCGGCGCCAGAAAGACCGGCAAGAAAGCCGAGGCCGAGGCCGGCGGGTCGAAGAAGAAGGACACCCAGGTCAAGAAGAAGCCCAAGCCCAAGCCGAAGTGCGGGCAGAAGGGCCCCTACAGCGACCGCGCCAAGCACGACAACGAAGGCGTCAACTGGGACCACGTGCCCTCGCAGAAGGCGCTGCTGGAGCGTGCCGCCGACATCAAGGGCGCGCCGCTCACCAAGGCCGAGAAGACCGCCATCGTCGACAGCGCGCCGACCATCGCCACGCCCGCCGCGCTGCACCGCGACCACAGCGAGACCTACGGCGGCCGGCAGCACCAGACGGTCGACGGCCTCAAGCGCCCCATGCGGGACGCGCAAGACCTGCAGCGGGCCGCGAAGGAGAACACCGACAAGATCCTCGCGCAGATCGACAAGTACGACCCCGGCTGCAAGGGCAAGTACCGCGAGGCCGCCGAGGAGATCACCCGCATGACGCACGACGAATGGACGAAGTGGCTGAAGAAGGCCATGAAATCGGCTAGAAAATGACCGCCAACGCACAGGAGCGCAACGCATGACACTGAACGACCTACTGCCCCTGCTCGGGCACTCCGAACTCGACGCGAACCTCGAGCGGCTTCTGAAATCCGCCGGCGCGAGCGTTCAATCGCTCTCCGCCAAGACGCTGCGCACCGAAGGCTCCGACGCCATCGAGCTCAAGGCACTGGGGCTGGAGCTGGCCTTCTGGGAGCGCGAGGGCTATGAGCGCAAGGTGGGCGCCCCCAAGGACGCGGGGCAGGCGATATTGGTGGCAGTCTTTGCCTACGGCCGCGCCAGCAAGAGCTTCAAGCCCTATGCTGGCCCGGTGCCGTTCAGCAGCGGCCCCATTGCCACGCGCGAAGACGCGCTGCGCGAGTTCGGCACGCCCGAGCTCACCGAGGAAGACGACGACGTGGTCGAGTGGGACCAGTGGACCCGGCAAGGCCTGCAACTGCGCGCGACCTACCAGGACGACACCTCGCTGTGGAACCTGTCGTTCTCGGTGCCCTTCAAGTAGCGCCTCGCGCGCCACGCTGCTGCCGATGACCCGCCCGCCTCACGACTTCAACATGGCCTTCGACACGCCCGGCGACCTGCTGGGCCACGCCTGGGAAAGCGCGGGCGTGCAGGCGCTGGTCCAGGGCTGGGAGCAGCTCGCGTGGATGAACGACGAAGACCTGAACCAGGCGCGTGCCGACCACCGCCTGTGCCTGATGGACCGGGGGCGCGGCATCTACCTGTTCTTCACCGATGCGGACCGCCACGAGGCGCGCTACGGCGCGCCTTGCAGCAAGGGCAGCCTGGTGCTGAGCCGGGTCTCGCTGCAGCTGCACTTCAACGCGCCATGGACCCCGTATGCGGGCCGCTTGCCGCTTGCGCTCCACGCCGGGGACATTGCCGGCGACGTGCTGCAGCGCCTGGGTCCGCCCGCCGAGCTGTGGCGCATGGGGCTGAACGTGTCGAAGGCGCGGTGGCCGTCGCCGCTCGCCGATGTGGACGTGAGCTTCGAGCGCGGCACCGGCCGGCTCAGGCTGGTGACGATGACGCGGCCGCGCGTGGCACCCGCGCTCGCGCGTGCGGTGCCGTCGCCCGAACAGTTCGCGCAGCAGTTCGGCCGCCCGCTGGCCGAACTGCTGCATGACGCGCGCTTTGCGCCGTTCGCGCTAGGCAGCAAGGCTCGCGAGATTGCCACGTACGGCGAGGCCGATTGCGCGCGCGAGCTCGGCATCGAGCTCTACTTCAAGCCCGGTGCCGACATGGCCGACGCAGTGCCCGCCGCCCCTCGCAGCGCCGAGCCCTGCCTGAGCGGCGTGCGCTACCGCGCCGACCTCGACTTTCAGAGCAGTGGCTACACAGGCCCCTTGCCGTGGGGCCTGCTGATGAGCGACACGCTCGACGTGGCAACGGCGAAGGCCGCGGCGCGCCCGTTCAGGCAGGTGCTGGACCCCGACGACGGCTACCAGCTGTGGCGCACCGACCTGTGCGACGTGCATGTGCTGCACAGCTTTCTGGAAGACCGCATCTACCGCGTCACGCTGCTGGCGCACGGGTGCTACGAACAGGCCGCGTGACACGTCTGCAGTGCTTGTGCAGTGACGTCTGCAGAGTCTGTAGTGCTTTTTGCGCATTACTTTCGGCACTGGCCGCGCCCCTGCGCATCGCCTACCGTTCGGGCCTTGCAAGCCCGAGTGCGCGCCGACCACCACCACCCCACGCGCCCTTTGGCTCATTGCATCTTTGCAAGACGCGGCAACTTAAAACTTATTGTTTTGTTTCGCGCACGCGCTGAAAAAATCGACAAAAAGATCAGCGCCACGCGTCGATAAAACAGGAAAAGTTTGTTAAAAACCGAACGCCATGTCACGCATGCGTTGCGATTCGAGCGAACGGACAGTGGGCAAGAATGAATTCGAAGGCGCGATGTAACGCTAAAGCGTTGCGCCTCGCAAAGGGCCCCGTGCCGCTGTGTCACCAGCACCCGGGTGCCGTCAAGGTTTGTTTTAGCTGCCGCCTTCCTGCGAGGGAAGGCGGCTGGTTCCACAGTGCCCGGCCGGGCACGCAACAACTGAGGGAGTTGATCTCATGGCAGTAGACATGTTCATGCGCGTCGAAGGCGCAGGCGGCGAATCCAAGGACGCGAACCACAAGGAGTGGAGCGACATCAAGTCCTTCGCCTGGGGCGCGACCCAACCCGGAAACATGGTCAGCGGCGGCGGCGGCGGCGTGGGCAAGGCCAGCTTCAACGACCTGCAGGTGCTCGCGCGCATCGACAAGGCCGCGCCCTCCGTGCTGAAGAACTGCGCCAGCGGCAAGCACCTGTCCAAGGTCGAGGTGTCGGTGTGCAAGGCCGGCGGCTCGCAGATCGAATACACCCGCGTCACGCTCGAGGAGGTGCTCGTCACCTCGGTGCAGTACACGGCGGAGCAGGGCTCCGACGTGGTGCTCGTGCAGTACGCCTTCCAGGCCGCCAAGGTCAAGCAGCAGTACTGGGAACAGACCGACAAGGGCGGCAAGGGCGCCGAGACGGTGCTGGGCTGGAACATCAAGGAAAACAAGGAAGCCTGAGGCTGCCTTCGTTGCGTTGATGCCTCGCGCCGCGGCATGACCGGGCGCGGGGGCGGTGGCATTGCAGTTGCCTTTGCACGCCGCGCGTGTTGTCCAGGGAGCAGTACAAGAATGAATCGAAGCTTCATCGCCCACAGTGCGTGGGGCGAGCGCCTCAAGTTCCGTTCGATGACGGGGCAGGAGCGCATCTCCGCACTGTTCGAGCACCGCGTGCGGCTCGTCGGCGACGTGCCGAACATCCCAGCAAAGAGCATGCTGGGCGAGGACATGAGCATCGAGGTGAACCTGGCCACCGAGCTCGGCGGGGCCGGCAAGCGCTTCCTGAGCGGGCAGGTCACGCGCTTTGCCTACGTGGGCAAGGACGACGGCGACATGTGCGTCTACGAGGCCACGCTGCGGCCCTGGCTGTGGTACGCCACGCGGCGCTCCGACTTCAAGATCTTCCAGTTCAAGACGGCGCCGCAGATCCTGCAGGAAGTGCTCGCGCCCTACGGCTTCGCCATCGATGCGCGCCTGAGCGGCAACTACCGCACCTGGGAGTACTGCGTGCAGTACTCGGAAAGCGACTTCAACTTTGTCAGCCGGCTCATGGAGCAGGAGGGCATCTACTACTTCTTCTCGCACACGCAGGGCAGCCACCAGCTGGTGCTGTGCGACGGAGCCGACTCGCACACGAGCCTGCCCGCCGGCCCGGTGAAGGTGCCCTACCACGCGGGCGTGCTGGCCGCGCAGATCCTGGAGCAGGACTTCATCGACACCTGGGCCCACGCCGAGGACATTGCCTCGGGCAACTTCGCGGCCGACGACTACGACTTCAAGAAGCCCAACGCCGAGATCGACACCGTGCGCCAGCAGCCGGCCGGGCACAGCCGCGACAGCTTCGAGATCTACGACTGGCCCGGCGGCTACACCGAACTGGGCGACGGCGAGAACTACGCGCGCCTGCGGCTGGAGCAGATCGCCGGGCGGCGCGAACTCGTCAGCGCCGAAGGCAACCTGCGCCACATGGCGCCGGGCTACCTGTTCGAGCTGGCGCGCCACCCCAACGCCGAAGACAACCGGCGCTACCTCATCGAAGCCGTGCGCTACGACTTCCAGGAGAACGCGCTGCGCGTGGTCGGCGCGGTGGACGCGGCCTACAGCGAGTCGACCAGCAGCACCAGCTACCGCCAGACCTTCGAGGTGCTGCCCGACAGCGCGCCCTACCGGCCCGCGCGCGTCACGCCCCGGCCGCGCACCACCGGCCCGCAGACCGCCGTGGTGGTGGGGCCCGCGGGCGAAGAGATCCACACCGACGAGTACGGCCGCATCAAGGTGCAGTTTCACTGGGACCGCTACGGCCAGCGCGACGAGAACGCATCGTGCTGGATCCGCGTGTCGCAGACCTGGGCCGGCAGCAACTACGGCGCCATGCACATCCCGCGCATCGGGCAGGAGGTGATCGTCGACTTTCTGAACGGCGACCCCGACCACCCCATCGTGACCGGCTGCGTCTACAACGCCGCGCAAATGCCGCCGTGGGAGCTGCCGCGCCACAAGACCCAGACCGGCTTCCAGACGAACTGGAGCAAGGGCGGCGGCGGCAAGCACATGCTGCGCTTCGAGGACAGCGCGGGCACCGAGCACATCGAGCTGTCGACCGACCACGGCAACACCCACCTGCACATGGGCTACCTCATGAACCAGGGCTCGGGCGTGCAGCGCAGCTACGGCTTCGAGCTGCGCACCAACGAGTGGGGCTCCATCCGCGCCGACAAGGGCCTGCTGCTGACCACCTACACGCAGGACTACGCGCAGCGCACCTCGCGCGACAACCCCGACGGCCATGCGCACATGGGCGCCACGCTGGCGCAGAGCAATGCGCTGATGCAGGCCTCGGGCCAGGCCGTGGCGGCCACCAAGGCGCTGGTCGGCGCCATGGCGCAGGGCAAGAACCAGACGCTCATGGGGCTGGTGCAGGGCGTGCAGTCCGCAGGGGGCGCATCGCAGGCCGTGGCGGCGCTGGCCGCCGGCGGCCTGGGCGAGGCGGGCGTGTCCGACAACGCCGACCCCGCAATGGCCGACGCGCAGCAGATGCTCGACCTGTCGCGCAAGATCGACAAGCCCGTGGTCTCCATCGTCAGCCCCGAGGGGCAGACCATGATCAGCCCCAAGCCCATCGTGCTGAGCTCGGGACAGAGCGTGTCGGTGCGCGCCAGCTCGGCCATGACGCTGACCACCGGCGCGCAGCTCACGCAGCTGGTGGCCGGCGGCATGCTCACGCAGGTGAGCGAGGGCGGCCAGGTGAACGTGGTGACGGGCGGCGACATCGTCTCGCATGCGAGCGCCGGCGCCATCAACCTGGTGTCGAAGGCCGACGCCTCGGTCACGTCCACCGAGAGCAACGCCAACGTCACCGGGCGCAAGTCGGTGGTGATCCAGGCGGCCGACCAGGACGTGTTCGTCACCGGCAAGACCAGCATCTCGCTGATCTGCGGCAAGGCCTCCATCGTGCTGCTGGCCGACGGCACGGTGCAGATCAACGGGGTGAAGGGGCTCGTCAACTTCACCGGCGAGCTGGACCAGCGCGGCAGCAAGATCTTCCTGAACTGCGAGGCGCCCATCGGCAGCCAGGCCGAGGAGGCCGTGATGGAAGACGGCGTGCCCGCGGCGCCCGCGGCCGCCGCCACATCGGCCGAGGCCGCCGAGAAATCCGCGCCTGCAGCCGCGCCGCCGGGCTACGTCACCACCGGGCTGGGCAAGGGCGTGGACGCCATCGCGGCCCGCTCGCCCACGCTGCAGCGGCAGCTCAGGTACTTGAAGAACCACGGCTGGAGCATCGGCTACGGCCCCGCGGGCGGAGGCACCTATGCCGACACCAACTCGCGCGGCAAGAAGATCGTGATCGACAGCAACAGCGCCGACAAGCCCTACACGGCCGCCGCCTCGCTGTCGCACGAGGTCGGGCACGCGATGTACTCGTACGGCTTCAAGCCCAACACCTCGTCCAAGACCGCCTTCGTCAACAGCATGCTGGGCTCCGAGGGCGAGGCCGCGCTCAACCAGATCCAGGTGCAGCGCGAGGTGTGGCGCGCCGCCAAGGTCGACATTCTGCAAAGCGCCGACCCGCAGAACGTGGCCGCCTTCAACGAGGCCTACAACATCCTGAACAAGGGCGGCACCCGGGCGGCCGCGCGCGCCGCCGCCGGCCGGTACTACGGCACGCTGAGCACATCGACAACCGGCCAGCAATACACGCAGTACTACGGCGACGCCTACGACAGGCGCTTTGCCGGCGGGCACTAGGCCATGACATTCCAGGAGACGCCCCCGTGAACCCGACGGCAATGACCCTGTGGCAAGCGATCGACGCGCTGGCCGCGCAGATACCCTTTTCAGCGCAGAAGGTCGGCCACACGCTGTCGACCACCTTCAACGACACGCACGCCGCGGGCGGCGACGTGTTCCAGTTCTTCGAGGGCACGCCGGTGCGCCTGGCGGACGGCACGGAGCTGTCGCGCATCGACCTGCGCATCAAGCGCGAGGGGCCGCACCCGGGCTTTCTGGTGCTGGACCTGCAGGGGCGCTGCGTGCCGCTGGCCGAAGTGCGGCAGCACCATGGTGCGCTGGAGATCACCGACGTGCCGCGCGGCCGCTCGCCCGACGAGTCCACCAGCTACACCGCCACGCTCGGCTGGGGCCGGCTGTCGTTCGGCTTCACCGAGCGCAACCCCGACTGCCTGGCCCACGTGGCCTTCGACCCGGCCTAGCGCCCACCCAGAAAGCAGCTCGAATGAAGTACCACATCCAGGAAGGCCGGTTCGACGTGCCCGACGACGGCCGCATCGACCGCTCGATGAACGTGCTGGCCATGCCCGACGGCGCGGGCACCACGCTCATCGTGAGCCGCGATGCGCTGCGGGCGCAAGAGAACCTGGCGCAGTTCGTCTCTCGGCAGATGAACGACCTCACGCGGCAGGTGAGCCAGCTGAAGGAGCTGTCGCGCGACGAGATTGCCGTCGGCCCCGCTGTGTTGAACCTGCGCGCCATCGAACTGGCGACCCAGTTCAAGCAGAACGGCCAGGCGCTGCACCAGCGCCAGGCCGTGTTCCTGCTGCCGAACGAGCGCGACGGCAAGGCGGTGCTCATCCTCACGGCCAGCAGCCCCGTGCCCTTCGACGCCGAGGCGCTCGCGCTGTGGCAGCGCACGCTCGCGAGCTTTGAACCGAGGGCGTGAAGCGCGCATGACCCATGGCCGGTAAACCCGCGGCGCGGCTGCACGACCCCATTGCCCACACCAACGCCCACGCGCGGTTCTGGGCCAAGTTCGCGGGCGGCCTGATCGGCGGCATTGCCGTGGGCTTCGCGGTGGGCGTGGCCGCCGCCGCGGTGGTCGGCACCGGCGGCCTGGCGGGGCCCTTGGTCGCGGGTGCGATCGTGGTGGGCGCGCGCATGGCCGGAGGCTACGTCGGCGCGAGCCTGGGCGAATCGATTGCCGATGCGCTGGTGCCCGAGACGCTCACCGTCACCGGCATGGTCACAAGCGCCTCGCTGGACGTGTTCATCGACAGCAAGGCCATCGGGGCGGCACGCGCATCGCCCGACATGCCCATGGACACGGTGAGCTGTGCCAAGGACTCGCCGCAGGTCCTGCTGGCCGAGGGCGCGGAGACCGTGTTCGTCAACAGGGGCGTCGCCTCGCGCAAGGACGACCAGACCGAGTGCGGTGCCAAGGTGAGCGAAGGCTCGCCCACCGTCTTCATCGGCGGGCCGACCGCGCGCGTGCGCGAGGTGGCCGACGAGGTGCCGCTCATCTCCAAGGTGCTGGTGACCGTGTTCAACCTGGTCATGATCTACCGCGGCCTGCGCTGCCTGCCCAAGCTCGCGCGCCAGGGCAAGAACGCGCTGCCCTGCCTGATCGAAGGCGCGGTGGGGCTGGGCATGGGCATCCACGGCATGGTCAGCTCCTTCGGCAACCCGGTGCACGCGGCCACGGGCGGCAAGTTTCTGGGCGGCGAGAGCGAGCTCGACTTCACCTTGCCCGGGCCGCTGCCCATTGCATGGCAGCGCTTCTACAGCAGCCACGACCTGCGCCGCGACGGCGCGCTGGGGCAGGGCTGGAGCCTGCCTTATGCGATGGAGCTGCGGCTGGGCCAAGACGCCGCTGGCCAGCCCATCGTGACGCTCATCGACGAGCAGGGCAGGCCGCTGGTGCTGCCCGACATCGAGCCCGGCGAGCGGCAGTACAGCCTGCGCGACGGGCTGGACCTGTGCCGCACCGAGGGCGGCCACTACTTCATTCACGTGCCCGGTGGGCTGTTCTTCCTGTTCGAGGCGCAGGCCGAAGACCCGCCGCGCGCGCAGACGCTGAAACTCGCGCGGCTCGAAGACCGCAACGGCAACTTCATCGACCTGCGCCACGACGCGCAAGGCCGCCTGAGCCAGCTGAGCGACAGCACCGGGCGCCTGCTGGCGCTCGACTACGCGGGCGACAGCCGCCGGTTGAGCGGCGTGCGCCTCGCGGCGGGTGCGCCCGGCGAGCTGCCCGGCCTGCTGGTCGCCTACCGGCACGACGCCGAAGGCCGCCTGCTCGACGTGACCAACCGCAACGGCGAGGTGGTGCGCCGCTTCGGCTACGACGCCCAGGGCCTCATGAGCTTCCATGCCGATGCGGCGGGGCTGGAGTGCCACTACGAATGGCGCGGTGCAGCCGAGGATGCGCACGTGGCCCGCCACTGGACCAACGACGGCGAGAGCTACACCGTGCGCCGCATGCCGCCCGCCGCGGACGATGCGCTGTCCCATGGCCAGACCCTGGTCGTCGACCAGCTGGGCCGCGAGTTCGCCTGGCACTGGAACGCCGACCACCAGGTCACCGACTACATCGACGCATTGGGCCGGCACTGGCAGGCGCAGTACAACGAACTTCGCCAGCTCGTCGCCATCACCGAGCCCGGCGGCGCCACCACGCGCTGCGCATACGACCCCATGGGCTTCGTGAGCAGCCGCACCGACGCGCTCGGCCGTACCCAAAGCACCGGCTGGACCGAGTTCGGCGAGCCCTGGCGAGAAACCCTGGCCGACGGCAGCGCGTGGACCTATGCCTACAGCGACCAGGGCAACCTGGTGCGCGAGACCGATCCGCTGGGCCACACCTCCGAATACAGCTACGACCGGCGCGGCCTGCCCATCGTCATCACCGACGGCAAGGGCGGCACCAACCGCATGGCCTGGAACGAGTGCGCGCAGCTCGTCACGCTGACCGACTGCTCGGGCAAGACCACGCGCTACGCCTACGACGGCTGGGGCCACCTGCAGACCGTGACCGACGCCGCGGGCCAGCGCACACGGCTGACCCACGACGCCATGGGGCGGCTGCTGTCCGTTTCGCAGCCCGACAACAGCCACCAGTCGTTTCGCCATGACGCGGCCGGCCGCATCGTGGCCGCCACCGATGCGCTGAGCCGCAGCACGCAGTTCGCGCTCGGCCGCCGCGGCCAACCGCTGGCGCGGCAGGACGCCGAAGGCCGCCGCATTGCGTGGCACTACGACAGCGCCCAGCGGCTGCAGTCGCTGGTCAACGAGAACGGACTGCACTTCGAGTTCGTGCGCGACGCCGCCGACCGGGTGGTGGAAGAGCGCCGCGTGGGCGGCACCCGCGTGCTGGTCGACTACGACGCCCAGGGCTGGCCGGTGCGCATCACCCACGTGCCGGGCATCGGCGACGACGACCTGGCACTGGGCAATGGGCACGGCGATGGCGATGGCGCCGAACCGCAGCGCGCGGCCGGCCCCTTGCGCACCGAACTGCTGCGCGACGCCGTGGGCCGCCTCGTCGAGAAGCGCACCGCGAGCCACCACTACCGGTACCGCTACGACGCGCTCGACCGGTTGACCCAGGCCGTCAAGCTGGAGGTGGTGCACGCCGGAGCACCCGACGAACTGCGCGCGCTGCATCGCACCGAGTTCGCCTACGACAAGCTCGGCCGCCTGGTCGCCGAGACCGCCATCGACGAGCTCACCGGCGAAACGCACACCCTGAGCCACACGCACGACGAGCTGGGCAACCGCACGCAGACGGTGCTGCCCGCGCTCGGTGGGCACGCGGGGCAGCAAGGCGTGCAGCGCGCGCTGAACTACCTGTACTACGGCTCCGGCCACCTGCACCAGGTCAACCTGTCGCAGCAGCGCGGCGATGCGCCTGCGGTGCACCAGCTGATCAGCGACATCGAGCGCGACGACCTGCACCGCGAGGTGGGGCGCAGCCAGGGCGCGCTGCACACCCGCTTCGCGCTCGACCCGCTGGGCCGCCGCGCCGCGGCATGGTGCCGGCCCGGCGCGTTGAACACCGCCTTCACCCCCCGCGACAACGCCTGGCGCCAGGCCATCGACAACGCCGGCACGCCCGAGGCCCGCCTGCTCGACGGGCTGATGAAGGAATACAGCTACGACCCCGTGGGCGAGCTGCGCCAGAGCCGCCATTCCCTGCAGGGCACCACGGCGCACCGCTACGACGCCACGGGGCGCATCGAAGAGAGCGTGCGCGGCGCGGCGAATAGCGAACGCTTTGCCTACGACCCGGCCGGCAACCTGCTCGACGCCTCGCTCGCCGGTCTGGCGCCGCGCGGTGCCGCGCCCGCTCATATGCCCGGTTATGTGCGCGACAACCTCGTGCGCGTGTTCGAAGACAAGCGCTACAGCTATGACGGCCACGGCCGGCTGGTGCGCAAGCTGTCGGGCAGGCACACCGCGCAACGCTTCGAGTGGAACGACGAGAGCCGCCTCCTGGCTGTGCACACCACGCGGCGGCCGAACACGCCCGAGGCCACCACGCAGGTCACGCGCTTCGACTACGACGCCATGGGGCGGCGGGTGGCCAAGCACGATGCGTTCGGCAGCACGCGGTTTGTCTGGGAGGGGATGCGGCTCATCGAGGAGCGCCGAGGCGCGCAGGTGGTGAGCTATGTGTACGAGGCCGGCGGCCACGTGCCGGTGGCCCGGCTCGATGCCCGGGCCGAGCCCGCGCACGACGACACCGCGGTCGCTCAGGTCTTTCACTTTCACAACGGCCCTGCGGGTCTGCCCGAAGAGCTGAGCAGCAACGACGGCAATCTGTGCTGGCGCGCGAGCTACCGTACCTGGGGAGCGACCGTTGCGGAGCAATGGGAAGTCACATCGCTGAACGGCCGGCCCGTCAGTGCCGCCGAGAAAGCAACCGATGCCGTCGCGCAGAACCTGCGCTTCCAGGGGCAGTACTTGGACCGGGACACGGGGCTGCACTACAACACCTTCCGGTTCTATGACCCGGACATCGGGCGGTTCATCAGCCCCGATCCGATCGGGCTGGAAGGTGGCGACAACCTCCACAGTTATTCACCCAATCCGATCAGATGGATCGACCCGTTGGGGTGGATCTGCGGGGAGACGCTGGCCCGGCCGGTCGGCTTCAACCGAGGGAGCCGCAAATTCTCCCTGGAGCAGGGCAATGCCACTTCGGGGTGGAAGCACATCTACGATCGCCACGTGGACCCGACCCGATTCACCAACAAGTCGAAGTTCGACGCCAGCATGGACCAGGGAAAAATTTCTTCTCTGCTGGGCAAGACGCTCAAGCATGGCAAGGAAACGAGCTACGAGGGCAAGGCCGTGTTCGAATCCAGGTTGAAGTACGACGGACAATACAAACGCTACCGCGCCACCGTCAACGAAGACGGAACCGTTCGAACCTTCCATCCGCTGGACTGACTATGCTGGACCTTTACTACACGGACCCGTCCACCCTTGGCATGCCCGACGACCCCGGTCGCCTGGAACTGGCGGGTTCCATCGACCTTGATGCGCATCGTTCGCTGGCGGTGTTGTTCGACAAGTGCAGCAAGGCCGGCGCGGGTCTCAAATACTTCGAGGATTCTTTTTTGAAGCCCGCCCAGGTCGCGACGCTGTTGCAGATATTCACGGCGAACTCGCATGAACTGCGCGGCAACCGGCAGGCGCTCGCGGCATTCGAGGCGATGCACAGCGTTTTCGAGGCGGCAGCGAGCAAGGGCGCGGGCCTGGTCGCTTTCAGTGACTGAGCTTGCGATGGCTCTTTGCGCCTACGGCGCTCGAAGACATGCTGCTTGCCGTGCGCACCGAGTTCCTGAATGCGCTCGGGCAACTGGCACCCTCCCTGGCCGCCCATCCATGGATCGTCGCGAACCAATACAGGAAAGAAATGAACCGTCCGGGTGCTTTCCCTGAGGAATGGCGCGCTGCGCGAGAGAAATCTCTTTCTTCACCAAGTACCCCTCCGGGGAAGGTTCCAAGGACGAGTACCCAGATCAATGCCGCAACCTGAAGAAAAGCGTCGGATGTTGAAGCAAACCATCGCCGCGCATCTCGACCTGCTGCACTACCTCGAGCGAGGCGCTGTGCATCTCGCCGCTGGCACGAGCACGCCAGAAGAGACAGCCTGCGCGCAAGAGGCCGACGAGCAGTGGCGCACGGGGGCGGGGGTCGTCTACACCTTCGATTACGACGGCTGGAGCCTCAACCTCCACTTCGACCCCGAAAAGAATTTCTCGCACGACACCATCGACTTCTTCGGCCATTGCGAACTGCCCGGTTTCTCGGACATTGCCGGGCCCTCGCAGGCCGCCAGCGCCTTCGAGGGCGCGACACGCTTCGACCTGGGCGACGAGCAGGTGGTGCTGCTTCCCTCCAGTGTCACAGTCCATTTCCGCAAAGAGGAGGGTGACGTGCCGGTGGTGACGAAGATTGCCGGCGCTCTGCTTCCGCACGGCGCGCTCATTGAGTACTACCGCTCGATGCAGCGGCGTTGAGTGCGGCCAGCATGCAAGCGCCCATGACGCTCGAAGAACTGCGCGAGGCTGCGGCAAAGCTGCCCACCATCTTTTCGCTGCACGAAGAGTTGCGCCTCATCCGCGGCCTGCGGGCACTGGACCTGGCCGACATCGAGGAGGACCTGCCGTCTTTCATCGCACTCGTCGAAGCCGTTCAGAGGTCGCATGCGGACAATGGAATTTTCGAGATGCGTGAAGCTGAAGAAGCCCAGGCCATCGGCTTTTTCAACTGGCTCAAGACGCTCGGGACCAAGCTGGGTGTGCCGCTGACCAGCTACGCCGACGGGCTCGACCTGAGCTGTGCCGAGGTGGCCAGGACCATGCCCCGACAACCATAGCGGCGACCCATGCTCGACATCTACTTCGTCCCACCTTCATGCACGGCCATGCCCAAGGATCCGCGCGGGCTGGCGCTTGCGGGCGCTATCGACTTCGATGCGCATCGCTCCTTGGCCGCTGTGCTCGACCAATGCAGGCAAGCGGGCGCAAACCTCACGTACTTCGACGACTCCCTGCTGCGCCCCGAGCAGGTCGTGACGATGCAGCGTGTGTTCGACGCGAACACCGGCGCGCTTGGCGCAAATCGCGGGCAGATCGCGGCCTTCAAGTCGATCCGCGGGATTCTTGATCGCGCCGCAGAACAGGGCATGGGGCTTGCGGCGTTCTGCGATTGAGGCCGGAGGCGAGCACCTTGACGCGCACGCAGTTGCGATGCTTCCACCGTTCATCCTGGATGCGACAGCGCAGCCCATCGGCTGCGTGCATGACCACGCCGGGTTGGTCGCCGGCCTGGGCGCTGCGCTGTCGAACGCTTCGGGCGTGGCGTTCGTTCTGGACGACGACATGAACTACAACGCCGCACAGTCGCTGACGTGCAAGCTGTCGGGCCAGGACGCGGTGTTGAAGAAGCGCTTCGAGTTCGAAGTTCGCTTCTACATCTCGTCGAAGGCGCCGCTGTTTGCCGTCTACTGCTTCGACAGGAAGTGGGGCATGGTCGACCGGGGCAATGTCAATCACCCGATCGATCCCGCGAGGTTGCCCGAAGCGGCGAGGGCTTCGATAGACAAGGGCCGGGCCGTGCTTGCGGCGCAGGGTCTGCAGGAAGTGGCGCACGCGTATTTCTTTTTGCCTGCACCGGGCTGCACCACGCAGCTCGACGGCTTGCCGGCGACCGTGTTCGAAAGCCTGTTCGCCGAGATCGTTTGACCGGCCCCTGAACCTGCCATGACGCCGACCATCCAGAAACTCGAAGCCTTCGCCGCGGCAAGAGACTTCGAGCCGCTGCCCGACGCACCCACACGCGAGCTCGGTGATGTGCTCGACGCGTTCGGCGCGGCCCATGTGCACGCGACAGGCCACGGCCCCGCCAACGATCTCTACGCGTACCTTGTCGAATGCACATTCGGCCGTGCCTTGCAGGCGCGGTTCTTCATTCGCTTCGACCTTCGGGTCTTCGTGGTGCTGCCCTATGCGCTGTCAGGCGGCGCGTGGCAGCTCAGCGCGGGCCATGCCGAACTGCACGCGCTCTGCGCGCCGCTCGTGAAGGTGCTCGAAGCGCGGCAGTTCGAGCAAGTGGCGTTCGAGGCTGCGATGCAGCCGCTGTCGGGCACCATGCTGCTCAAAGGTTTCGTCGACAACACCTTGATGGCCTATTTCTTCGAGAGCCTTTGAGGCGCGGCCCATTTCCCAAGAGAACGATGTTTCGAGCGAGGGGCATCTTCAATCTGGACCGAAGCAACAATGAACCCCAAAGCACCAAGGCCGCCAAGCGACCCAGACCAGGATGTCAGTGCCGCCATCCAGCGCATTCTGGACAACAAGAACGACGAGGTCGAAGGCACCTTCTGCCATGCGCTGTTCGAAGAGGGCCTCTTCGACGAAGCGCTGCTCGCCGCACTCATCGACGACATGGAACTTGTGCTGGGTCAGGACGAGGTGAGCCCCGCGCATGGCAGGGTCGTCAGCTGGGTGGTGCTCGGCACGTCGAAGTGCTTCTTCTCGCACTTCGATGCCAACGATCTCTACAAGATCAAGAACTTCGACGAGGCGCTTTACGCGCGATGGTGCGACCACCATTTCGAGCGCTTGCGCGGTCTGATGACCCGCTAGCCCACGGGCCAATTTTTTGGTTTCCGGATACGGGCAAAGTTGCGCGATTGCGCATTTCTTCGCTGCGCCGAGGCTTCCATTGCGCTGCTTCTCTTCATACATTGGATGACCGCCGCGCCTCACGGCGGGACATCGAAGCACCCCGCGGCGATGTCGATGTGAGGCACAAAAGGCGACGGCCAAGGTGCGCGAACACCCTGACCGTCTGACCACTCAACGTGCAAACACTTTGGAAAGAGAGCACATCAAATGGCTGATCGAATTATCGCCGGGCAAAACACGCCCTCATCCAACGACACCCCCCACGGGCCCGACGCGTCGGACATTCTTGAGAACAAGTTGACCCAATTGCAATCTCTGCTGAGTTGCTGCTACGGCGACTGGAGCGAGTGGTTCGAAGGCATAGGGGAGCGGCACCGAGACAACATCATGTGGATCGCGTCCGATCTGGCGGACGACATTGCCCGGCTCGCCCAAGAGGTCTTGAAGCGCCTCAACGCGATGGACCAGCCGAGGGCCTGAGGCCATCGGCGTGCGGCAGGCGTCCTCGATGATGAGGTTCGCCTCCGCATCAGGCCATTGCGGTCGGAATGTGCTGCACGAGGTGGTCCACCAGCGACCGCACCGAGGGCAGCATGCCGCGGCGGCTCACGTAGACCAGGTGAATCGACTGCTCTGCCGTGCCCCAGTCCTTTGCCACCCGCACCAGCGCGCCGCTCTCGAGCCCGCGCCACGCAATGCGCAGCGGTAGCAACGCGATGCCCACGCCGCCCGCCGCGGCTTCGAACTGCACCGTGTAGTCGGAGCAGAGCAGCCGGGGCCGGTGCTGCAGCTTCGCGGTCCGGCCGTCGGTGGCGACCAGATTCCAGCTTTGCTCGGCGCCATCGTGCAGCCCGCTGATGGTGTGCTGCGCCGGCACCTGCGCGGGTTCGACGATCGGCTCGCGTTCCGCCAGGTAGGCCGGGCTCGCCACCAGCACCATGCGCCCGGACGCGATGCGCCGGGAGATCAGGCTGGGGTCTTCCAGGCCTGCGTCGCGCACGCGCAGCGCCACGTCGACCCGTTCCTCGATCAGGTTGACCAGCCGGTCCGTGGGGTCGATCTCGACACGCACATGGGGCTGCTGGCGCATGTAGTCCGCCACGATGCGGGCCAGGTAGAACTGCGCGATGGAGACGGGGCAGGTCATGCGCACCGTGCCCGACGGCGCCGCGCGCAACTGCTCGACCGCCAGGCGCGCCGCGTCGGCCTCGACCATCATCGCCGCGCAGTGTTGGTAGAAGGCCTGCCCCGCCTCGGTGAGGGACAGGCGCCGCGTGCTGCGCTGGATGAGCCGCACGCCCATGTGCTCTTCGAGCAGCGAAACGCGCCGGCTGAGCTTGGACTTGGTGATGTGCGTCACGCGCTCGGCGGCGCTGAAGCCACCGTGCTCCACGATGAGGGCGAAGTACCGCAAGTCGTTCAGGTCCACGGGGCTGTCCTGTTTTTCGTCCTAGAAATAGAACAATCCTTCATGAAATGGCCGTCTTATCAAGGATTGCCGCCATGCGTATCGTAGCCCCATCAGCAACCGGCCCTGTCAACCAGGGCACTTTCAAAGGAGCTACGCCATGGACCCCCGCCTGAATTTCTACAAAGCCGGCCCCGAAGCCATGAAGGCGATGAGCGCGCTGGAGCAGCGCATCGCCAAGTCCGGCCTCGACAAGCCGCTGGTCGAGCTCGTGCGACTGCGCGCCTCGCAGATCAACGGCTGCGCCTATTGCATGGACCTGCACAGCAGCGACGCCCTGAAGGCGCACGAAGACCCGCGCCGGCTTGCAACGCTGGCCGTCTGGCACGAGTCGCCGTTCTTCAGCGACCGCGAGCGCGCGGCGCTGGCGTGGACCGAAGCGGTCACGCTGGTCGCCGAGACCCATGTGCCCGATGCCGTGTGGGACCAGTTGCGCCCGCAGTTCACCCCCGAAGAAATCGTCGACCTCACCTTGCTGGTCGCAACCATCAATGCGTGGAACCGCTTCGCGATCGCCTTTCGCAAGCTGCCCGCCTGAAGCGTCACCGACGCATCCGCTCGACAACCGCCACGAAAGACCGCCATGAAAGCCACCGCACTCGCCTCTGCCCTCAGCCTTGCCCTTGCAGCAAGCCTGCTGACGGCCTGCGCCAGCACCGGCAACCTGGAAACGCACGGCAAGCCGCTGGCGGTGAATGACCTGGCCGCGCAGCGCAGCTTGGCTGCCGCGCCGCTGTCGCCCGCGGCCTGGCCGAAAGACGACTGGTGGGCGCCATGGGGCGACCCGCAACTCGACCAGCTGATGCGCGACGCGCTAGACGGCCAGCCGAGCCTGCGCATCGCCGATGCCCGCGTGCGCCAGGCGCAGGCCGTGGCCGGCGTTGCCGGCGCCGCGCTGCTGCCGCAGGTGAACGCCACGCTCAAGGGCACGCAGCAGCGCTTCAGCGAGAACAGCATTTACCCGCCGGCCCTGGCCGGAAAGGAGCGCTCGATCAATGACGGGCAGATCGGCGCCAGCTACGAGCTCGACTTCTGGGGCAAGAACCGCGCGGCGCTCGATGCGGCGCTCGACCGCGCACACGCCGCTCAAGTCGACGCGCAGGCGGCGCGCCTGGTGCTGACGACGGGCATCGCCCGTCTCTACCTGCGCCTTGACACGGTCTACGCGCAACGCGACCTGGCCGGCGACACGCTGCGCCATCGCCAGGAGATCCTGGCGCTGGTGAAGCGTCGGGTGGCGGTGCAGATCGACTCCGCCCTGGAGCAGGCCCAGGCCGAAGCGGCGCTGCCCGCGGTGCGCGCTCAGATTGCCGCGCTCGAAGAAGCGATTGCGCTGGCCAACAACCAGATCGCCGCCCTGCAGGGCAAGGGCCCGGACGCCGGCCTGGCCATCGAGCGGCCGCATCTGGCCAGCGTCGGGCCGGTGGCGCTGCCGACCGACCTGCCCGCCGAGCTGCTGGGGCGCCGCCCGGACATCGTGGCCGAGCGCTGGCGCGTCGAGGCGACGACGCAAGACATGGCCGTGGCGCGCGCGGGCTTCTACCCCAATGTCACGCTGAATGCCTTCGTGGGGTTCCAGAGCATCGGCCTGGCGGACTTTCTTGCTGCCGGAAGCCGCATGCTGGGCATCGGGCCGGCCATCTCGTTGCCGGTGTTCGACGGCGGCCGGCTGCGCGCCAATCTCGCGCTGCACCAGGCCGACCACGACGCGGCCGTCCAGACCTACAACGCGACGGTGATCGCCGCGCTGCACGACGTGGTCGCGCAGCTGGTGTCGCTGAAATGGTCTGCCGACGAAAGCGCCGAGCAGGACCAGGCGCTCACCCTCGCGCGGCACGCCTACGAACTCGCGCAAGACCGCTATCGCAGCGGCCTTGCGAGCTACCTGCAGGTGCTGTCAGCCGAAACCCAGGTGCTCGCGCAGCAGCACCAGGTCATCGATTCCGCCGGCCGCCAACGCGAGTTGCGGCTCAACCTGATCCGCGCGCTCGGCGGCGGCTACGTGCCGGCCGCCTCGCCTGAACCGCACGCCGCGTCCTGAAGCCACCCTTTTCTGAAGGAACACCGCCATGAATGCCAACCTGAATGAACCGGTCGCGGCCTCACCCGTGCCATCCCCCGCGCCCATCCCCACACCTGCACCTGCACCCGCACCGTCGCCCGTGCCCAACGCGGTCGCCAAGCGCCGCTTCTCGCCCGCCCTCGCGGCAGGTGCTGCGGCCGTCGCGTTGGGTGCCGTCGTGGCGGTCTACGCGGCCTCTCTCAGCCTGCACGGCGAGACCACCGAAGACGCCTTCGTCAACGGCAACGTGGTCATGGTCACGGCGCAGGTCGGCGGTGTGGTGACGGCGATCGAAGCCGACACCACCGACCACGTCATCGCCGGCCAGCCGCTCGTCCGGCTGGACGATGTGGACGCACGACTCGCGCTCGACCGGGCCAAGGCAGGGCTGGCCCGGGCGGTTCGCCAGGCGCGTGCGCAGGTCGCGGCCGCGGGGCAGGCGAGCGCCACCGTCGAACTGCGGCGGGTCGAGCTGTCGCGCGCGTCGGCCGACCTGGCGCGGCGCCGCGAGGTATTGGCCAGCGGTGCGATTTCGGGCGAAGACGTGCAGCACGCCGAGGAGGCGATGCGCGCAGCCCAGGCCGGGCTCGACGTCGCGCGCCAGCAGCACACCGGCAGCACCGCGCTGGTCGATCGCACGTCGATCGACACCTACCCCGACGTGATGGCCGCCGCCGCGCAGGTGCGCGATGCGGCCATTGCCGCCGCCCGCACCGAAGTGCCGGCGCCGGTGAGCGGCCTGGTCACCAAGCGCACCGTGCAGCTGGGGCAGAAGATCAGTCCCGGCGTGGCGCTGATGTCGGTCGTGCCGCTGGACCGTGTGTGGGTCGACGCGAACTTCAAGGAGTCGCAGCTGCGCGACATTCGCATCGGCCAGCCGGTGACCCTGACGGCCGACGTCTACGGCCGCGGCGTTGTGTTCCGCGGCACGGTGATCGGGCAGGACGCCGGCACCGGCGGCGCCTTCGCGCTGCTGCCCGCGCAGAACGCGACCGGCAACTGGATCAAGGTGACCCAGCGCGTGCCGGTGCGCATTGCGCTCGACCCCGCGCAGATGGCGGCGCATCCGCTGCAGCTAGGGCTGTCGATGAAGGTCACGGTCGACACCAGCCAGCGCAACGGGCTGCGGTTTGTCGACGCCGGCGGGGCCGACCACGCCGACCGCAGCGACGTGCTCGGTACGCCGCTTGCGATGGCCGACGCCGAAGTGCGCTCCGTGATCGATGCCAACCGCTGAAAGCCGAGGCCATGAACAACAAGACAACTTCCAACCGCCTGCTCTACGCGACCATCTTCCTGCTGTCGCTGACCGAGTTCTTGCAAGCCGGCATGACGGCCTTTGCCGCCGCGCCCATCATGGGCGAGCTGGGCATCAGCCCCGAGGAATTCAGCCTGGTCGCGGCGGTGTATGCGAGCGTCGCGATCTTCGCGATCTCGATGCAGCGCTGGTTCGTCGAGCGCATCGGCGCCCGGCGCTTCATGCAGATCAGCGCCGCGATCTCGGTGCTGGGCTCGCTGCTGTGCGCCACGAGCGTGGACTTGCCGAGTTTTCTGGCGGGCCGGGCCTTGATGGCGCTCGGCGGGGGTGTCTTCTTCACTGCTTGCCGCTTGATCATTCACCACACGCTGGCCGGCCCGAAGCGTTTCGTCGGCATTCGCTGCCTAGCCAGCGGCCTGGCCATCGGCATCGCCGCGGCGCCATGGCTCGCGTCGATCAGCGTCGCGCATGAGACCTGGGTTGCAATCTACGGGCTGCTGGCCGCATTGGGCGTTGTGGTGTTCGTGCTGGCCGGTGTGGCGCTTCCCGCAGCCCCGATCGGCCCGGCGCACACGCGCTCGCAGGCGGGCGCAGGTGCGCAGCTGTTGCTGATCGGCTCGAGCTTCTTGCTGTTCTATGTGCTTCAGCGTTCGTACTACGACTTCTATGGCAACGCGCCATCGGTCGCGCTCATTTTGTTCGCCGCCATTGCCGGCCTGCTTGCCTGGCTGTGGCACCAGCACCGCAGCGAACGGCCGCTGCTGCGCGTTCGGCAGATGCTGCGCCTGCGCTACTTCGTCGGCCTTGGGCTGTTCTTCTTCGCCTACCTGATGCTCGGCGCGAACAACTACGTGGTGCCGATGATGTTGCAGGGCACGCTGGGTTTTGCGTGGGAGACGGTCGGGCACGTCGAGGCGCTCGGCTTCGGCCTTGCGCTGTTCACCTGGATCGTCATGTCGCGCCTGCTGCCGCGCTACCCGGAGCCGCGCAAGTTCCTCGTGGTCGGCTTCGCGTCGCTCGCGCTGTTCGGGTGGCTGCTGGCGCGCATCGAAACGGGTGCCAACGTGTGGCTGCACGTGCTCCCCGCGCTCGCCTTCAACAGCATCTTTCTGCTGACCGTGCTGCCGGTGACCGCGATGCAGACCTTCCGCGACATGGAGCGCGACGAGCCGGTGTTCTCGAACGCCCAGCAGCTCAAGAACATGATGGCGCAGGCAGCCACCGCGCTCGGCATCACGCTCGCGACGCTCGGGCAGCAATGGCGTGGTGCCACGCACTGGGCCGTGCTGGGCGCCGAGGTCAACGCCTTCAACCCGGTCTATGAAGCGACGCTGCAGAGCCTGCAACAGGCGCTGGCGGCGAGCCTGCCGGCAGGCGAGGCGGCCAAGGTGGCACTCGCGCGGGTGGCGCAGCTGGTGGCGCAGCAGTCGTCGATGCTGGCGAACATTGATCACTTCAGGGCGGTTGCGGTGTTGGGGGTGCTCGGCGTCGTTGTGGTGGGATTGCAGCGGGTGTTTCGCTGAAGGCTCCCAACGGGCCGGACGCGTGGGAGATTCTTGAGAACAGGTTGACCCTGGTGCAGTCGCTGCTGAGCCGCTGCCGCGGGGACGGGAGGGAGTGGGGCGAAGAGCAGGGGGGACCAGCCTATGGCCATCAGCCGGCGAGCGTTGCCGCCCGCCGCTGATCCTTCATGGCTCGACGACCGCAGCAGGCGCGCCGGGTGACAGCCGGTCGCGGAAGTAGCTTGCAGTCTCTTCGTCGCTGCAGTAGACATAACACCCTTTCATGCCGCGCGTCATCAGCGTGCGGTAGGTGTTCTTGATGATGAGGTCCGCTTCTGCAGCGGCGCTTTCGGGATTGGCCTTGTGCCGCGTCTTGTAGCCGCGCAATGTCTTGTCGAATCGGTCCCGTGCTGCTGGCACTGTCTTGACGTGTCCGTCGCGCACGATCAGGTCCGGCCCGATGATGACCCCGATGTAATCCACCTCCAGGCCCTGGCAGGTGTGAATGCAGCCCACCTCGTTGATCGAGTTCGGCGCAATGATCCACAAGCTGCCGTCGACGTCGAGGTTCCAGCGCTTGCGGTAGTCACCGATGACGATGTCGAAGGCCTTCGGGTCTTTCTTGCTGGTCCATGGCCAGCAATAGCCCGCCACGACGCGCGCTGTACCGGTTGTGTTCTTCGATGCGATCGACGCATGGAGCTCTTCGGGTGTGCCGAAGACTTGAAAGTCGAACTCGGCGGGTGTGAGCGTCTTGTTGGCGGTCTCTCGCACGTCGAGCGAGTCGTCCAGCCACGCGATGTAACCGTCTGAGCCGCTGCACCTGAACTGCGAGGCCAGCTCGTGCTCCGACACTTCCGCGCCCTTGCCGATGCCGAAGTCGCGAATCGTCTTTTTGGTACCGATGTCGCTCAGCGTCACGCGCTGGTCCTCGTCGATGAAGAACACCGTGCACTTGGCGGCGGCAATGAGTTCCTTGACCTGGTTCTCGCCCAAGTTGCCATACAGGCCGCTCTTCTCGTTCAAGCGGTGGGCCTCGTCCACGATCAAGACATCGAACTGATCGGCGGGCGTATCGATGAAGCCGCCCGAGCCTGTGAAGAGGTTGGCGTAATGCGTGCGCTTCATCGTGCCGACGAGCTTGGTCTCGTAAACGCGCCTGGGCGCGGCGTTCTTCGAGACGTACTTGCAGTTCAGGCCGGCACCCATCAAGGTGACTAAAGCGTTGATGGCGAGAACCGTCTTGCCAGTTCCCGGGCCACCTTCGACGATCACCACCTTGGGGCTCGCGCTCGATGCGGATCGGCCTGCAGCCAAGATGTGTTCGTAAACCTCTTTTTGGTCATCGATCAAGATGAACTCGGCGTTTCCCTTCAGCAGGCCCGCAAGGCTGTCGCTGAGCGCCTTCGATGGCCTAATGCGGCCGTTGGCCAGTTCGTAGAGCACCTTCGAGTCGCCGAACTTGATGTGCTGCTTGATAAAAGAGCGCAACAAGCTGCGCTCTTTCTCGCCCTTCAGGAAGAGCGGCGCCTTTGCGATGTAGTCGGCGTAGTGGGCCGAGTCGATGACGCCGTCGCGCTCGTAGTTGTGCAGGTAGGCGCAGGCCTGTACGGAGATGCCGCCGGAGTAGACGGCTTCGTTGAAGCCTTCCATCAAGGATGCATAAGACCACGCTTGGTACGAAGGGTGAACGACCTCGCGGTTTCCGCCGCCGAGGTAGGTGCTGACCAGTGCGTCTTTCAGCGAAGACTTCACCTTATCCCATTGCTTGAGCTCGACGATGACGACGTTCTTGGCGTTGTCGTGACCTCGACCGGTCAGGCTGATGTCGATGCGCTTGGAGCTTTGCGGAATATGAAGTTCGACGGCCACGCCCACGTCATTCGGAATTTCGGAGTCGCTGAGGACCTTCGACATGTACCCGAGCGAATCCCGCCATGACCTCATCTCTGACGCCGGCACCTTGCGGCCGGTGGCGCTGAAGTACTTGGCGAGGATGACGTCTTCGATGTCCCTGTCGTTGTTGTCGCTGAGAAATTGCGTCTTGTCGGCCTCGTAGACGATCACGTCAGTCCTTCCTGGATTTGCCGGCTGGAGGCTGGCTGTGCTTCTGGCTGCTGCCCCGCACCTTGTCTGCGGGGTAGCGCAATGCGTTGGCCTTCAGCTTTTGCTGGACGGCGGCGTCGAGGTCCACGCCCAAGACGGAAGACAGGCGCACGAGGTAGAGCAGAACGTCCGCAAGTTCGTCTTGCACGGCCTTCGCCGTTTGCGGGTCTCGGCCGGCTTCCTTGGAGGCCTCTTCCGGCATCCACTGAAAGATTTCGTTCAGCTCCCCAACCTCGCCGGTCAGGGCCATCACCAAGTTCTTTGGGGAGTGGAACTGAGCCCAGTCGCGATCCGTGGCGAATTGCTCAAGTTGATCGGCGAGCCGCGTGACATCGATGAGAGGGCTGTTTTGCCCGGCGCCGTGTTGATCGCTCACGCAGATGCTCCTAGCTTGGCTGGTAAAGCAGCCGCTCCCGCCTGCCGCACATCCCGTTTGGCACGGAGTAGGTAGCAAATGTCACATGGGGTGTCATGAAACAAGTGTAGCCAGCGCATGTCGTCGGCGGCCCGATGCTCTTGGAGGCTGGCCCGTAAGTTAGGCTCGGCCAGTTCAAGATTGTTAAATTAAATGCTCGTGCGCTTATCGGCAGCGCGCTGTTTACGCCCAGACCGGACACGCCTCTTCGATATGACTCGCATCTTCAGCTTCGACGATCTACCGACTGCCGACCTTGTGGTGGACGCGATCTATGAAGGGGGCAGCGCTGGCAACACGAGCAGCGACCCGATTGCCAAGCTGCTTCCTGGCGCGGGCAACCAAGGCGGTTTTAGAGCTGCGGGGAAGAGTTCGAAGAAGAGATTTGTCGTCCTCTATTCCAGTGGCGAAGAAGGCGATTGGCCTGATCGTTTGGACCTGAACACGGGGCAGTTCGTGTACTACGGCGATAACCGCACGCCGGGCCACGATCTGCACGACACCACGCGGCGCGGCAATCTGCTTCTTAAGGCCGCTTTCGATAGCGCGCATGGTGACGCGGAAAAAAGGGTAGAGGTGCCTCCGTTTTTTGTCTTTACCAAGCGCCCAACGGCGAAGAGCAATAGGTCTGTTCAGTTCAAGGGGCTTGCGGTGCCGGGGTTTCCAGGTCTGCCTATGACGGAGGATCTGGTGGCCATATGGAAGACGACGGCCGGGGAGCGATTTCAGAACTATCGATCTGTCTTCACGGTGCTAGACGCGGCGACCATCCCGCGCTCGTGGATCGACAGCCTTTCCCCCTCCGCAGATCCACTGGCAACTGCGCCAAGTGCATGGCGCTCGTGGATCGAGTCAGGCGTCTACCTGCCTTTGACCTCCGAGCCCACGAAAGTGATTCGCTCGGAAAGCGAGCAGCGACCCGATACCGCGCTCAAAGTCGCCATCTTGGAGCAGGTCTGGGCGCACTTCAAAGACTCGCCGCATGCGTTCGAGTCTTTCGCGGCTCGGATCTATCAGCTGTCAGATCGGCGCGTGATCATTGACGAGATCACGCGGGGTAGCGTCGATGGCGGTCGGGACGCGATTGGCAGGTACTTGCTTGGATTGAGTGGCGACCCGGTGTACGCGGAGTTCGCTTTGGAAGCGAAGTGCTATCGCCCTGCGTCAGAAGGCGTAATGGCGAATACGGTCGGCGTCCGTGAGGTGGCACGTTTGATCTCGCGCATCAGGCATCGTCAGTTCGGCATCTTGGTTACGACGTCGGTCATTGCTCGGCAGGCCTACGAAGAGGTGAGAGGCGATCGGCACCCGATCGTTTTCATCAGCGGACGGGACATTGCTGAGATATTGATTCAGGCAGGTTACGGCTCCGTGGAGCGTGTCGGCGAGTTGCTAGGCGAATGGCCAGCCTGACCAGCCAGTAGCGCGGCGAGAAGTCGGAAAACGAAAAAGCCCGCTATCTTTTGGATAGCGGGCTTTTTGCTTTTTTGGTGCCGGAGAGATGAATCGAACACCCGACCTTCTCATTACGAATGAGCTGCTCTACCGACTGAGCTACACCGGCGAAGCCTCAGATTATAGCCAACAAATCACGCCTTCTCGGCGTGGTACTGCGTCAAACGCTCAACTTCGTTACGCGAACCCAACAGCACGCTCACGCGCTCGTGCAGTTTCGTGGGCTGCAGGTCAAGAATGCGCTGCTTGCCGTTGGTGGCGGCGCCGCCGGCCTGCTCGACCAGCCAGCTCATGGGGTTGGCCTCGTACATCAGGCGCAGCTTGCCGGCCTTCTCGGGCTCGCGCTTGTCCCACGGGTACATGAACACGCCGCCGCGCATCAGGATGCGGTGCACGTCGGCCACCATGCTGGCAATCCAGCGCATGTTGAAGTCCTTGCCGCGCGGGCCTTCCTTGCCGGCCAGGCACTCGTCGATGTAGCGCTTCACGGGCTCGTCCCAGTGGCGCATGTTGCTCATGTTGATGGCAAATTCCTTGGTGTCGGCCGGAATCTGGATGTCTTCCTGCGTCAGCACGAAGCTGCCTTGCTCGCGGTCGAGCGTGAACATGGCCACGCCGTTGCCCACGGTCAGCACCAGGGTGGTCTGCGGGCCGTAGATGCAGTAGCCGGCCGCCACCTGCTGGGTGCCGGGCTGCAGGAAGTCGCTTTCCTGCACGCCGGGGTGGTCGTCGGGCTTCTTCAGCACGCTGAAGATGGTGCCGATGCTCACGTTCACGTCGATGTTGCTGCTGCCGTCCAGCGGGTCGAACATCAACAGGTATTCGCCCTGCGGGTAGCGGTTGGGCACCACGTGGATGGTCTCCATCTCCTCGCTGGCCATGGCCGCCAGGTGACCGCCCCATTCGTTGGCCTCGATGAGCACTTCGTTGGCAATGATGTCCAGCTTCTTCTGGATCTCGCCCTGCACGTTCTCGCTCTCGGCCGTGCCCAGCACGCCGCCCAGCGCGCCCTTGTTGACGGCCTGGCTGATGCTCTTGCAGGCACGGGCCACCACTTCGAGCAGCAGGCGCAGCTGGCCGGGAATGAGGCCGTCGGCGCGCTGTTGTTCGACGAGGTAGCGGGTGAGGGAAATCTTTTGTTGAGCCATATGCTTTCTGTTGAGTCTCTTTTTGTTCAGTTGCCGGCCAGGGCGCGCGTGACAACCTCGTGCGTGTCCTTGCTCAGGTCGGGCTTGGCGGCAATGCGGGCGATGGCTTCGCGCGCGGCGCTGCGGTAGGGCTCGGCCAGCTTGCTCCAGCGGTCGAGCGCGCGCGCAAGGCGGGCGGCCACCTGGGGGTTGATGGCGTCGAGCTCGATCACGCGCTCGCTCCAGAACACGTAGCCGGCCGCATCAGGGCGGTGGAACGCACCGGGGTTGGCACTGCAGAACGCGAAGATCACGCTGCGCGCGCGGTTGGGGTTCTTCAGCGAGAAGTCGGGGTGCTTCATGAGCTGCTTCACCAGCGGCAGGATGTCGCCGCCGCGGTCGCTGGCGCCGGCCTGCAGGGAGAACCACTTGTCGATGACCAGCGCCTCGTCCTTGAAGATGGCGTGAAAGCGCGCGAGCGCCTGCGCCGCCAGGGTGTGGCCCGACGACACCAGCGCGTTGAGCGCGTTGAAGCGGTCGGTCATGTTGCCCGCGTCCTTGAAGCGCTGCAGCGTCTTGCCCGGCCACACCGCGTCGCCCGAGGCGCGCGCCGCCAGGCACAGAAAGTTCAGCGCCATGCCGGCGAGCGCGCGGCGGCCCGACGACGTGGGGTCGGGGCTGTAGGCGCCGGTGTCCTTGTTGTCTTCGTACACCTGCTGCCAGTCGGCGAAGAGGGCGGCGGCCAGCTGGGCGCGCATGGCTTCGCGCACCAGGTGCACGCGCTGCGGGTCGACCACGTCGAGCTGCTCGGCAATGTAGGTTTCCGACGGCAGCGTGAGCACCAGCTCCTTGAAGGCGGCGTCGAGCTGCGGGTTGCGCAGCACGCTGCGCATGGCGTCGATGTAGGCGTCGTTCAGCACCGGGGTGGTGTCGGTGGCCAGGGCGGCAATGCCCTGTAGCGCGGCGCGCAGGCCCAGGCGCTGGCCGGCCTCCCAGCGGTTGAACGGGTCGGTGTCGTTGGCCAGCAGGGTCAGCAGCTGGGCGTCGGTGTACGCAAAGTCGAGCACCACAGGCGCGCTGAAGCCACGCAGGATGGAAGGCACGGGCTCGGCGTCCAGCCCCACGAAGGTGATCTGCTCGCCGGCGCGCGACAGCACCAGGGTGCGCGTGCCGCGGGTGACTTCGCTTTCGCCTTCGAGCTGCAGCGGCAGCTCGCGGCCGTTGGCGTCGAGCAGGCCCACGTTCAGCGGAATGACGAAGGGTTCCTTGGTCGGCTGGCCGGGGGTGGGCGGGCAGCTTTGCACCACGCTCAGGGTGTAGCTGCGGTTCTGCGCGTCGTACACGCCGTGCGCGGCCAGGCGGGGCGTGCCGGCCTGGCTGTACCAGCGCTTGAACTGGGGCAGCAGGCGGGCCAGTTCCGATTCGGGGTTGGCGTCGGCAATGGCCTGCGCAAAGTCGTCGCAGGTCACGGCCTGGCCGTCGAAGCGTTCGAAGTACAGGGTGATGCCCTTCTCGAAGCCCTTGCGCCCGACCAGCGTCTGCATCATGCGGACGACTTCGGCGCCCTTTTCGTAGATGGTGACGGTGTAGAAGTTGCTGATCTCGATGTAGCTGTCGGGCCGCACCGGGTGGGCCATAGGCCCCGCATCTTCGGGGAACTGGGCGGTGCGCAGCACGCGCACGTCTTCGATGCGCTTCACGGCGCGGGCCGAGGCGTCGGCGCACAAATCTTGGCTGAATTCCTGGTCGCGGAAGACGGTGAGGCCTTCTTTCAGCGACAGCTGGAACCAGTCGCGGCAGGTCACGCGGTCGCCGCTCCAGTTGTGGAAGTACTCGTGGCCGACCACGCTTTCGATGTTGCTGTAGTCGGCGTCGGTGGCGGTGGCCTGGTTGGCCAGAACGTACTTCGTGTTGAAGATGTTCAGGCCCTTGTTCTCCATGGCGCCCATGTTGAAGTCGCTGGTGGCCACGATCATGAAGCGGTCCAGGTCCAGCGGCAGGCCGAAGCGGGCCTCGTCCCACAGCACGGAGTTGATGAGCGAGTTCATCGCGTGCTCGGTCTTGTCGAGATCGCCGGCACGCACGTACACCTGCAGCAGGTGGTCGCGGCCGTTGCGCGCCTTGATGCGCTGCTCGCGCGCCACCAGCTTGCCCGCCACCAGGGCGAACAGGTAGGCCGGTTTCTTGAAGGGGTCGACCCACTTGGCGAAGTGGCGGCCCTCGGGCAGCTCGCCCTGCTCGACCAGGTTGCCGTTGGACAGCAGCACCGGGTAGGCGGCCTTGGCGGCGCGCAGCGTGACGGTGTACATCGCCATCACGTCCGGGCGGTCCAGGAAGTAGGTGATGCGGCGGAAGCCCTCGGCCTCGCACTGCGTGAAGAAGGTGTCTTCGCTCACGAACAGGCCCATCAGCTTGGTGTTCTTGATGGGGCAGCAGGTGGTGAAGATCTCGAGCTCGAAGGCGTCGGGCAGGCCGTCGATGACGAGCTGGTCGCCTTCCATGCGGAACGACGCGCCCTGGCCGTTGACCAGCACGCGCGCCAGGTTCAGCTCGTCGCCGTCCAGGCGCAGCGGCTGCACCGGCACCTCGGGGTTGCGGCGCACCTGCATGCGGTTGAGCACGCGGGTCTTGGCGGGGTCGAGGTCGAAGGTAAGGTCGACGGTGTCGATCCAGTACGCCGGGGCGGCATAGTCTTCGCGGCGAATGGCAATCGGTTGCCCTTGAGCGTCACGCAGCATCATCGAGTGTCTCCAGAAAATTCGAGTGGGCGAGTTCGTCGTAGTCGCGAACCGCGGCAATCACATGGGGGCCGGCAAGCTCGGCGGCGGTATGGGTGCTGCACACGGCCACGGCACGCATGCCGCCGCGGCGCGCGGCCTCGATGCCGAAGGGGGCGTCCTCGAAGACGATGCAGCGCTCGGGCGCAACGCCGATGCGCCGCGCGGCTTCCAGGAAGATGGCGGGCGTGGGCTTGCCGCTGAAGCCTTCGTCGCCACCGACTATTGCCAGCGGCAGCGGGTCCATCTTGAGGCGCGACATGGCGAACTCGATGTTGCCCTTGTCGCCAGCCGTGCCCACGGCCACCTTGAGCCCGCGCGCAACGGCCGCCTTGGCAAAGGCCGTGAAGCCCGCCACCTCGGTGAAGTTGTCGCTGAACATGGCGCGGTAGATTTCTTCCTTCTCGTGCACCAGGGCCTGGCACTCGTCGTCGGGGAGTTCCCGGTCGAACAGCTCGCGCATGCACTCGGTGCCGGTGCGGCCCGTGGTGCGCGCGAGGATGTCGCTCACGTCGAGTTTCAGGCCGTGGCGTTCCACGAATTCGACCCACGAGCGCGCATGCCAGGGCATGGAGTCGATCATGGTGCCGTCCATGTCGAAGATGAAGGCTTCGACCTTGCCGTGTTTCGGGCTCGTGAGGCTCATTCGGTTCACACGCCTTGCTTCAAAGAGGCTTCGATGAACACGTCCAGGTCGCCGTCCAGCACTTTCTGAGTGGCCGAGACTTCGACGTTGGTGCGCAGGTCCTTGATGCGGCTGTTGTCCAGCACGTAGCTGCGGATCTGGTGGCCCCAGCCCACGTCGGTCTTGCTGTCCTCGAGCTTTTGCTGCTCTTCCTGGCGCTTGCGCATCTCGAAGTCGTACAGGCGCGAGCGCAGGCGCTTCCACGCCACGTCGCGGTTGCTGTGCTGGCTTCGGCCGTCCTGGCACTGCACGACGATGCCGGTCGGAATGTGCGTCAGGCGCACGGCCGAGTCGGTCTTGTTGATGTGCTGGCCACCCGCGCCGCTGGCACGGAAGGTGTCGGTGCGCACGTCGGAAGGGTTGATGTCGATCTCGATCGAATCGTCGATTTCCGGGTACACGAAGATGCTGGCAAAGCTGGTGTGGCGCCCGCCCGACGAGTCGAACGGCGACTTGCGCACCAGGCGGTGCACGCCGGTTTCGGTGCGCAGCAGGCCGAAGGCGTAGTCGCCCTCGACCTTGATGGTCGCGCCCTTGATGCCGGCGGTGTCGCCCGGCGTTTCGTCTTCGATCTGCGTCTTGAAGCCCTTGCGCTCGGCGTACTTCAGGTACTGGCGCAGCAGCATGCTGGCCCAGTCGCAAGCCTCGGTGCCGCCGGCGCCGGCCTGGATGTCGACGAAGGCGTTCAGCGGGTCGGCCGGGTTGTTGAACATCCGGCGGAATTCGAGCTGCTTGATGTCGGCTTCGAGCGTGGCGGCGTCATCGGCAATGGCCTGCAAGCCGTCCATGTCGCCGTCGGCCTTCGACATTTCGAAGAGCTCGGTGTTGTCCGAGAGCCCGTTGGTGAGCTTGTCGAGCGTGACGACCACGTCGTCGAGCGACTTCTTCTCCTTGCCGAGTTCCTGGGCCTTCTTGGGGTCGTTCCAGACGTTCGGGTCTTCGAGCGATGCGTTGACTGTCCTCAGTCGTTCAGCTTTGGCATCGTAGTCAAAGATACCTCCGTAAATCGACCGTACGGACGCTCAGGTCCGCGAGCATTGCGCCGATTTGGTTGATTTGTTCTGCGTCCATGGGGTGTCCTGACTGTGGAGGGTTGGTGTTCGGGGGGAACCCGGCATTTTCTCACGGGTGCAAAGCAGCCCCGGAAGCGGTGCTTTTTGGTCGGAAAGACTTACTCCAGCACGGCGGTCGCGGCCTCGGGGTACAGGTTGGGGAACAGGATGTTCAGCGAACCGAGCGGAAAACCGATGTTCAGCGCCGAGCGATGGCCGTCGCTCTTCAGGAGCCCGTCCTTGGTGAACCGGGAGATCACTTTTCGGGCGGTGCGCTCTTCCAGCCCTGTCATCCGGATGAAGTCTCCGCGCGAGACCGCGCCACCCACGGCAATCGTGTGCAGTGGAAGGAGCGCTTCCTCGCGGTACTCCGTGATGCCTTGCGTCGCACCGCGTACCAGCAAGTAAGCGCGCATGCGGTCCTTCAGCTTGGACAGGTCCAGCATCGAGGCCATGAAATCGACCTGGTCTTCGCACAGTTCCAGAAAGAAGCGGCACCACGCCAAGAGCGTTGCTTCGCTGAGGTTTCCTCGGCCGTCGAGGTCTCCTTGCCTTGCGCTGTCGGCGTTGTCCAGCAACTCGTAGTAGCGATCTCGGTGGCGGGCCAACCCGCGGTTGACGGACCACAGGCCTCCGCTCATCCAATGCAGGGCGCAATGGGTCTGGAGGCGGACGGCACGTCCGTTCCCATCTTCGAAGGGATGCGTCCAGGCCATCCTGTGGTGTGCGGCGGCAACGGTGTAGATCACAGCGTCCACACCCTTGAGGCCGCCGTAGACCTGGTCCATCCTCTCCAGGAACCGCGGGACCGACGTCCATGTGGGCGGCTGATGCCGTCCCACCGCGACGTCGTGCGTGCGCAGTGCCCCCGGGACGATGAGGCGGCCGTCGTCGGTGAACCGATCCGGCTCGGGCAGGCGGCCGTACAGGCTCTCATGTGCCTTCTTGAGAACGCTGCTGCTCAAGGCGCCGGCTTCGGTGGTGGCCACCCCTTCCAGTTCCCGTTCGGCCTCGATGTGCGCTAGTGCGACGCGCTGACGCTTGGCGACGTCGGGTTTGTCGGAGAAGTCTTTGTTCAGGGCCCGTTCGATGTTCACGGGATGCGTGCTTTGCCCCTCGATGCGATTGGAGTAATACGAGTTCATCGATCGCACGATCTCGCGCAGCGCCGCCCGCGCTTCAGGGCTCGCGGAGCCTCTCAGCTGGGACGACTTCTCGAAGATGCGGCGAGTGATTTCGCTCAGTTCGCCGAGTTTTTGCGTGGGCAGCAGCGGCTCGAACTGATGGGGTTGGTCATAGACCAGTACGGAATTGGGTTTGACGGACATCGGTTCCGGTTTCGGTTCTGCGAAATTTAAGACAAAAACTCTTATTAATCAATAAGTTAATGGTGATGTTACGGGTTGAGTTTCCGGTTGCGATTCCGGTTGATTTGCCGCATGCACCACGTCATGCCCAACGAAAGCAAAAAGCCCCCGACGCGCGGGAGTGCGCATCGGGGGCCATGGGGAGCTACAGCCGGATCAGAACGCGGGAACGAGCGACCCCTTGAACTGCGTCTCGATGAAGCTCTTCACCTCCGGCGACTGGTAGGCCGCCACCAGGCGCTTGGCCCAGGGCTTGTCCTTGTCGGCGCGGCGCACGGCGATGATGTTGGCGTAGGGGCCCTTGGGGGCTTCCTTGATCACGGCGTCCTTCTCGAGCGTGAGGCCGGCCTTGCCGGCGTAGTCGTTGTTGATGGCGGCAATGGTCAGGTCGTCCAGCGAGCGCGGCAGCTGGGCGGCGTCCAGCGCCACCAGCTTCAGCTTCTTGGGGTTGGTCACCACGTCCAGCGGGGTGGCGGTGTTGTTCTTCACCGCGTCGGGCTTCAGCGTGATCAGGCCGGCCTGCTGCAGCAGCAGCAAGGCGCGGTTGCCGTTCGACGGGTCGTTCTGGATGCCGACGGCCGCGCCGTCAGGCAACTGGTCGATCGACTTGAGCTTGCGCGAGTAGAAGCCCAGCGGCGCGGTGATGGTCAGGCCCACGGGCACGATGTCGAAGCCGCGTGCCTTGTTCTGGTTGTCCAGGAAGGGCTGGTGCTGGAAGGCGTTGGCGTCCAGGTCGCCCGAAGCCAGGGCGGCGTTGGGCAACTGGTAGTCGTTGAACACCACGAGCTGGATGTTCAGGCCGTCCTTGGCGGCAACCTTCTTGACCACTTCGAAGATCTGCTCGGCGCTGCCGACGGAAACGCCCACCTTCAGCGTGTTCTTGTCCTGCGCAAAGGCGGCGCTGCCAGAGAAAAGGGCGGCCGCCAGGGTGGCGACAAGGGCGGTGCGGCGGCGAAAAGTGGTGTGCATGGTGGCGCTGAAAAAACAAAAAGCAAAAAATGAAGGCGCGAATGTGACAGGGCGTGACGCGTTTGAGAACGAACGAATAGGCATATCGATATGGCGTGTTTGGTTCGCACCCCGATTTCCATATGCGCATTGCGATATAAACACCCTCCTTTTTCTTCGTTCTCTTTTGCCGCTTTTGTTTTCATACTCGGCACCTTTTTCGCGAACCTTCGTGTTCGGCCTTGTCGCCGGACGCACTTCTTTCCCATGAGCCATCCTTCGCCCGATGCGGGCCGCGACGCCGCGACGCCCGTCATCCGTCTTCAATCCGTGCAGAAGTCATTCGCACTGCCCAGCGGCGAGGTGTTCGACGCCGTGCAGTCGCTGTCGCTCGAGATCCAGCAGGGCGACGTGTTCGGCCTGATCGGCAAGAGCGGCGCGGGCAAGTCGACGCTGCTGCGCCTCATCAACCTGCTGGAGCGGCCCGATTCGGGCCAGGTGCTGGTGGGCGGGCGCGACCTGACCACGCTCTCGCGCCGCGAGCTGCGCGACACGCGCCAGAACATCGGCATGATCTTTCAGCAGTTCAACCTGCTGCAGAACGCCACGGTGTTCGACAACGTGGCCTTTCCGCTGAAGATCCACGGCCACCATTCGAAGGCCGAGATCGACACGCGGGTTCGCGAGTGCCTCGAACTGGTCGGCCTGGCCGAGAAGATCGACACCTACCCGGCCCAACTCTCGGGCGGGCAGAAGCAGCGCGTGGCGATTGCCCGCGCGCTGGCGCCGCGCCCGCAGGTGCTGCTGTGCGACGAGCCCACCTCGGCGCTCGACTCCGAAACCACGCGCTCGCTGCTGGAAACGCTGCGCGACATCAACCAGAAGATCGGCGTGACCATCGTCATCGTCACGCACGAGCTGTCGGTGGTCGAGGTGCTGTGCCGCAACGTGGCCATCCTGGAGAAGGGCCGGCTGGTGGAGCAGTTCGCAGTCGAAGACGCGCCCAAGGCCGAGCGCAAGACCGCGCTGGGCCGCGAAATCGACGAGCTGGTGCGCCGCCGTGAACGCGATTCGCGAGAAGCCGCGGCCCTGCGCACCGCGCCGGGCCTCAACGCCCAGGAGCCCGCTTATGTTTGAGAACATCGCCCCCATCCTCCCCGAGCTGTGGATCGCCACGGGCCAGACTTTCATGATGCTGGCCATCGGCCTCTCGGCCGCGGTGCTCATCGGCGGGCCGCTGGGCATCCTGCTGTTTTTGCTGGGCCCGGGCCAGTCGCTGGAGAACAAGCCCGCGTTCCTGGTGCTGAACTGGATCGTGAACACGGTGCGGTCCTTTCCTTTCATCATCCTGCTGGTGGCGCTGGTGCCGTTCACGCGGGTGATCGCGGGCACGTCGATCGGGCCGCTGGCCGCGGCGGTGCCGCTGTCGTTCGCGGCCATTCCGTACCTGGCGCGCCTGGTCGACCAGTGCCTGCGCGAAGTGCCGCGCGGCGTGATCGAGGCGGCGCATGCCATGGGCGCCTCGGAGCTGCAGATCGTCTGGCGCGTGCTGCTGGTGGAGGCCCGTTCGGGCCTGGTGCTGGCGCTGACGGTGCTGGCCGTGAGCTTTCTCTCCTACTCGGCGGTGGCCGGCGTGGTGGGCGGCGGCGGCATCGGCGACCTGGCCATCCGCTACGGCTACTACCGTTTCCAGACCGACGTGATGGTGCTCACCGTGGCGCTGCTCGTGGTGCTGGTACAGATCCTGCAGTTCGTGGGCAACACCACGGCACGCAGGCTGGACAAGCGTTGATCTTTTTCTCTCTCTAGCTTTTTGCTCTATCTCATGAAGACCGTTTTCCTGCGCCGTTCCGTTCTTGCCCTTTCTCTGGCTGCGCTGTCGCTCGGCGGCCTCTCGCTGCAGGCCCACGCGCAAGACCCCGCCAAGAAGAACCTGGTGATCGGCGGCACCGCCGGCTCCAATGCCGACCAGCTCAAGCAAGGCATCGTGCCCCTGCTCCAGAAGAAGGGCTACACCGTGAAGGTGGTGGAGTTCAACGACTACGTGCAGCCCAACCTGGCACTGGCCCAGGGCTCGCTCGACGCCAATTTCTTCCAGCACCAGGTCTACCTGAAGAAGTTCGCCGCCGACCAGAAGCTGGACATCACCGAGCTGGTGCAGGGCCCGATCGCGCCCATGGGCGTGTACTCGACCAAGCGCAAGACCCTGGCCGAAGCCAAGGAAGGCGACCGCGTGACGCTGCCGAACGACCCGAGCAACCTGGCCCGCGCGCTGGTGCTGCTGGAGCAGAACAAGCTGGTCACCATCAAGGCCGGCGTGGACCCGATCCGCGCGTCTGAAAAAGACGTGGCCGAGAACCCGAAGAAGCTGAAGTTCATTCCGCTGGAAGCCGCGCAGCTGCCGCGCTCGCTGGGCGACACCGAGTACGCCATCGTCAACGGCAACTTCGCGATCTCGTCGGGCCTGAAGCTCACCGAGGCGGTGGTGCTCGAGAAGACGCCCGACTACTACCTCAATGTGGTCGCCGTGAAGACGGCCGACAAGAACACGCAGTGGGCCAAGGACATTGCCGAGGTCTACCGCTCGAAGGAATTCAAGGCGGTGGTCGACAGCAAGTTCCAGGGCTACGCCAAGCCCAGCTTCCTGCAATAACGCTTTCTTTCTCTCTTTCCCGAAAAAGGACGCTCCCATGCCCGTTCTGGCCGTATTCGATGCCCAAGGAAGCTGGCGCGACACGCACGTGTGCGACGGCTGGATCACCGATCACCTGGCGGGGCAGGGCGTGAGCTGGGGGCGAGGCAACAAGAAGGGACAGCAGGTGCTCGACAGCGCCGGGCTGTTCTATTTGCCTGTCACCGACGGCTATCTGGGTTTGCTGGTCGAGGCCGGCGAGTGGGTGTCGGTGCCTGCGGACAAGCCGCATTTCTTCGATGCGGGCGAGGCAGAGTCTTTCGACGCCTTGCCGGCTTCTTTGCCGCTGTTCGAGGCCTTCGTCGAGGAAGTGCTCTCTCTGACGGGCAACGACGCCGACGAGGAGTAAAGCGTCGCGTTGCTCCTTCCCCCAGCGGGGGAGGGAGAAAGAAAAAACCAGCGCTCCGAGCCCCGTGTTGCTCCTTCCCCCTTTGGGGGAAGGCTGGGATGGGGGCACGACGGCGCTTGCAAAAGCTGGTGCATATGCGTAGGCCGCGTGCCCCCACCCCAGCCCTCCCCCAGCGGGGGAGGAAGAAATGCACATCAGGCCGCGAGTTGCTGTGCCACTCGCCCGCCGGGCCGCGCCAACCCGAGGTGATCACGCAACGTGCGCCCCTCGTACTCCGTGCGAAAGATCCCGCGCTTCTGCAGGATCGGCACCACGCCGTCCACAAAGTCCTGCAACCCATGCGGCAGCGCATCGGGCATCAGGTTGAACCCGTCCGCCGCACCGGCCTTGAACCAGTGTTCGATGTCGTCCGCAATCTGCTCCGGCGTGCCGACGATCACGCGGTGCCCGCCGCCGCCCGCCAGTTCGCGAATCAGCTGGCGCACCGTGTAGCCGTGCGTACGCCCCGCCGCCACCACCGCGTTGAAGAAAGTGTGGTTGCCGTTGCCATTGCCGGGCAAGGGCAGGTCTTCGGGCAGGCGCTCGTCGAGCTTCAGGCGCTCGGGCGTGATGCCCAGCGTGCCGGCGATGCGCGTGAGGCTGTAGTCCCACGGAATCAGGTCGACCAGCTCGTCGCGGCGGCGGCGCGCTTCGGCCTCGGTGCTGCCGACGATGGTCGTCAGGCCCGCGAGCACCTTCACCGCGTCGGGGCCGCGGCCCAGTTCTGCCGCGCGTGTCTTCAGCGCGCGGGCGTACGCCAGCGATTCCTCGAACGACTGCGAGGCCGAGAACACCGCCTCCGCATGGCGCGACGCCAGCTCGCGCCCGTCGGCCGAAGCGCCCGCCTGCACCAGCACCGGGTGGCCCTGCGGTGCGCGCGGCAGGTTCAGCGGGCCCTGCACCGCGAAGTGCTCGCCGCGGTGCGCAATGGCGTGCACCTTGGCCGGGTCGATGAAGCGGCCCGTGGCCTTGTCGCCGATGAAGGCGTCGTCTTCCCAGCTGTCCCACAGCGCCTTCACGATGTCGGTGAACTCCGAGGCGCGCGCGTAGCGCTTCGCATGGTCGGGCGTGGCGTCCAGGCCGAAGTTGCGCGCCGAGGGCAGGTCGGCCGTGGTCACCACGTTCCAGCCCGCGCGCCCGCCGCTCACATGGTCGAGCGTGGCGAAGCGGCGGGCGATGTTGTAGGGCTCGTTGTAGCTGGTCGAGGCGGTCGCGATCAGGCCGATGTGCGTCGTGGCCGCGGCCACGCAGGCCAGCAGAATGGTCGGCTCCAGCGCGGTGATCGGGCGAAAGTGGACCTGGTCGACGATGGCCGCGTTGTCCGCGAGGAACACCGCGTCGAGCTTGCCCGCTTCCGCGATCTGCGCCGTGCGGATGTAGTGCTGGATGTCGGCAAAGGCCCAGGGGTCGCTTTCGGGCAGGCGCCAGGCCGAGGGCACGAAGCCCGAATGCAGGATGTTGACGTTCAGGTGCAGCTGGCGCGGCCGAGGTGACGTGGGGCTGTGGTTCGAAGCGCTCATTGGGCGAAATAGTCGGGCAGGCGGTAGCCGGCCCAGGTCGGGTTGGCCTTGAAGAAGCGCTGGAACTCGGGCGACTGGTAGGCGGCGGCAATGTCTTTCGCGAACTTGGCGTTCTCGTTGCTGCGCTTGACGGCCACCACGTTCACGTAGGGCAGGGTCATGTCTTCGAGCTTCAGCGCTTCGGTGAGCTTCAGCCCCGAAGCCACGGCAAAGTTGCCTTGCACGGCAGCGATGTCGCTGTCGGCCAGCGAACGCGGTGCCTGCGCGGCGTCCAGCGGCACCAGCTTCAGCCGCTTGGGGTTGTCGACCACGTCGCGCTCCGACACGGCGAGCGGGCTCACGCCCTGCTTCAGCGTGACCCAGCCGACGGCCGCGAGGATGTTGAGCGCACGCGCCGCGTTCACCGGGTCGGCGGGCAGCGTGACGGTGGCGCCGTCGGGCACCGCGTCGAGCGACTTGTGGCGCTGCGAGTACAGGCCCATGGGCGGCGTCGGCACATGCACGATCGGCACCAGGTCGAAGTTCTGCTGCTTGTTGGTGGCGTTGAGGTACAGCGTGTGCTGGAAGATGTTGGCGTCGATCTGCCCGCGCTCCACCGCGTCGTTGGGCTGCACGCCCTGGCTGAACTCGACGTACTTGACGCTGTAGCCCAGCTTCTTCAGCTGGGGCTCGATGCCGTGGGTGAACGCGTCGCGGTAGGGGCCGGGCATGAAGCCCACGCGCAGGTCGGCGGCTTGGGCGGACACGTGCAGCAGCAGGCTCAGGGCGAGGCCGCCCAGCAACGGCACGGACCAGCGCGCCAGCAAGGGCGCGCGCGAAGAAATACGCATAGCAGGCAACTCCGGGGAGGCAAGGGAGCTGCGCACTCTAGGGCGCGGTGCCTGCGCCGCGAACGAAGATTCGCGCGCTTGGATATCCGCTCGCCGAATATCGGCGGCGCTGGCCCTCGCGCTTTCTTTGGGAAGTCGGCGAAGCGGCCCGCGGCCCGGCCGGCTTTAGCCTGCGGTGAATTCCTCGATCATCCGCGCCACGCGCTGCGGCTGGTCGTGGTGCAGCATGTGGCCTGCGTCCTCCAGCCGCTCGATGCGCGCGGTGGGCACGGACTTCAGCCGCTCGTGGAATTCGTCGAGCGTGTAGCGGTTCTTCCACCAGCCCTGCAGGCTGTCGTCCGAGGCCTCGACCATCAGCAGCGGCGCGGTGATGCGCGCGTAGAGCGCCAGCGTCTCGTCGACGCGGAAGATGTGGGCGTTGACGATCTTGTGCGCCGGGTCGCCAAGAATCTGCCAGCGCTCGCCGCCGTCGGGATGCCCGTGGTTCACCGACCAGTGGCTGGCGAGCCAGTTGGCCTTGTCGGGCGTGAGGCGGGGGTTGGTCTTCATGAGGCGGCGCGCCACGCCGTCCACGCCCGAGTAGCCGGCCAGCGCCATTTCGCCGCGGTGCAGGCGCTTGAGCTCGTCGATCCACTGGCCGTAGCGCGCGGGCGCTTCCTCGGGCTTGCGCGCGGGCATGCCGAAGCCTTCGAGGTTGACGAGGCGGCGAATGCGCTCCGGGCGCACGCCGGCGTAGTGCATGACGACGTTGCCGCCCATGCTGTGGCCGACGAGGTCGACGGGCCTGGCGCTCTCGCCTTCGCCCGCCTCGCCAACGTAATGGTCGAGCAGCCATTCGAGGTCGGCCAGGTAGTCGGCGAGCCAGTAGTTGTCGACGCCGCCGCCTTCGGTCAGGCCGAAGCCGCGCCAGTCGGGGGCGATGATGAAGCGGTCTTCTTCCATGGCGTCGACCACGAACTGCCACGAAGCCGCGACGTCCATCCAGCCGTGCACGAGCACGAGCGGCGGGCGTGTATCGGAGGGCTGGCCCCACAGGCGCACGTGGTAGCTGAGGTTGCGCACGGGCACGAATTCACTGCGGGAGGGGCGAAGGGCTTGGTACATGGCGACCGATGATAAGGAGGCCCCTGTGCCGGCGCAGTCCGCCACACGACAGCGGCAGGGCGCGACGTGCTCGGGTTTTGCGCCGGCGGCCAGCAGCTTGCCGGGGAGGGCGGTAGCATCCCGCGCATGAAAAAGATCCAACTCGGTCAAAGCGACCTGCACGTCACCCCGATCTGCCTCGGCACGATGACCTTCGGCGAACAGGTGGACGAGCCCACCTCCCATGCCATCCTGAGCCGCTCGCTCGAGCGCGGCGTCGACTTCATCGACACCGCCGAGATGTATTCGGTGCCCACCCGCAAGGAAACCTACAGCGTCACGGAGACCATTATCGGCAACTGGTTCGCCGCCAACCCCGGCGCGCGCGAGAAGCTGGTGCTGGCCACCAAGGTGGCCGGCCCCTCGCGCAACATGCCCTGGGTGCGCGAAGGCACCGGCATGACGCCCGCCGACATCGAGGCCTCGTGCAACGCGAGCCTGAAGCGCCTGAAGACCGACGTCATCGACCTGTACCAGATCCATTGGCCCGAGCGCCACGTGCCGGTGTTCGGCGCCATGTACTACGACCCGGCGAAGGAAACCTCGAAGACCCCGATCCACGACCAGCTCGAGGCGCTGGGCAAGCTGGTGAAGGCGGGCAAGGTGCGCGCCATCGGCCTGTCGAACGAAACCCCTTACGGCGTGCACGAGTTCGTGCGCGTGGCCGAGCAGCACGGCCTGCCGCGCGTGGCCACGGTGCAGAACGTGTACAGCCTCGTGAGCCGCGCCCACGAGAACGGCTTGGACGAGACCATGCACCGGCTCAACGTGTCGCTGCTGGCTTACTCGCCGCTGGCCTTCGGCCTCCTCACGGGCAAGTACGACCAGAGCGGCATCGACGGCCCCGACGCACCCAAGGGCGCGCGCATTTCGAGCTACGAGTCGGTGCGCAAGCAGCGCTGGGGCAAGCCCGATTCGCTGCGCGCCGCCAGGCGCTACAACCAGCTCGCCCGTGACAACGGCCTGACGCCCACGCAGCTGGCGCTGGCCTTCTGCTACACGAAATGGCAGGTCGCGAGCACCATCATCGGGGTGACCTCGGTGGCGCAGCTGGAGGAAGACCTGGACGCGTACGGCACCACGCTGTCGCCGGAGATCCTGGCCGAGATCGACAAGATCCGCCTGGAAATCCGCGACCCGGCGGCGTGAGCGCAGCGCCGGGCCGACCCAAGCAAGCGCGTACCGCAGTGCGAAGCACGAAGGTACTTCGATGAGCAAAAAGACGCACGTGTCCGAAACGCCCGCAACGCAGCTGTTGCGGGCGCACAAGGTCGCGTTCACCGAGCATCCCTATGAGTACATGGAGCACGGCGGCGCCCAGCGCGGCGCCGAGATGCTGGGGCTCGACCCGTTCACCGTCATCAAGACGCTGGTCATGCAGGACCAGGACGCCAGGCCGCTCATCGTGCTGATGCACGGCAACCGCACCGTGTCGACCAAGAACCTGGCGCGGCAGATCGGCGCCAAGTCGGTCGAGCCCTGCAAGCCTGAGGTGGCGCAGCGCCACAGCGGCTACATGGTGGGCGGCACCTCGCCCTTCGGCACGCGGCGCGAGATGCCGGTGTACGTGGAAGCGACCGTGCTCGAGCTGCCGCGGATCGTGCTCAACGGCGGTCGGCGCGGCTACCTGATCGGCATCGATCCGCGGGTGTGCGTGGAGCTGCTGGGCGCCACGCCCGTGCAATGTGCGCTGGCAGAATAGCCGGCGCCATGACGCACCCGCCTTCCGACTTCTTCCCCTCCCGACGGGCCGCGAACCCGGGCCAGGGTGCATCGTTCGAGATGTCGTACCGCAACGACGAGCGCAGCTGGCGCGAGACGGTCGACCTGTCGGCCATGCTGCTCGAAGCGCTCGCGGCGCGGGGCCATGAGGGCCGGCTCGAACGCGAGGGCTGGGTCGTGCTGCCTGACGGGCTCTGGCTGCTGCCGCAGATACTGAGCCTTTCGGTCGAAGGCGGCGGCAAGGCCAGCAGTTCCACCACCATCGAGGTGGCGCATGCGCAACTGCTGCCGGGCGGCACCTTCGAGTTCCAGCATTCCGCCGGCGATACGGCCGCCGACACACTCGCCCGCGGCTTCGACCTGTGGGCGCAGGTGGACCTGGTGGTGTACCAGGACGCCCTTCGCAAGGACCTGGGCCACTGCACGTCGATGGACATGAGCTGGCAGGAAGGCCGCGCGCGGCGCGTGCTGTTCGGGCCCGTGGCGCACCGTGTGGCGCACCCCGAAGTCGAGGCGCACGAAGAACACCCGTTCTGCCCCTGCTGCCTGTTCACCAACACCTGGGACGCCTTCAGGCCGCTGCTCGAATCGGACGCGGTGCACGGCGTGCGCCTGTACGCTGCGCGCGACGCGCAGGGCGAGGTGCAGGCCGATTGCCGCGTCGACGGCGAAGACTGGCCGGCCGGCGCCGAGGCGCTGCGCGCCTATGTGACACAGTGGCCCGACCGCGGCCTGGAGTTTCGCAAGCAGTATGTTGTGATCCAATCGCCGCCCCAGGCGGTCGTCGCCGAATAAGAACAACTTTTCCCCGCGGAGTGCCGTCTTGAGTTTCACCTTGCCTTCCCTCATCGCCATCGTGGCGTCCTACCTGATCGGTTCGCTGTCCTTCGCGGTCATCGTGAGCAAGGCGCTCGGCATGGCCGACCCGCGCAGCTACGGCAGCAAGAACCCCGGCGCCACCAACGTGCTGCGCTCGGGCAACAAGGGCGCGGCGCTGGCCACGCTGCTGCTCGACGCGCTCAAGGGCTGGGTGCCGGTGTTCCTCATTCACCAGTTCGGCGCGCAGTGGGGCCTGGGCGCCGGCGTGGCCGCGCTCGCGGGCCTGGCGGCGTTTCTCGGGCACCTGTACCCGGTGTTCTTCGGCTTCCAGGGCGGCAAGGGCGTGGCGACCGCGGCGGGCGTGCTGGTGGGCATCGCGCCCTGGCTGGGGCTGGCGACGGGCGCGACCTGGCTGATCGTTGCGGTGTTCTTCCGCTACTCGTCGCTGTCGTCGCTGGCGGCGGCCTTCTTCGCGCCGGCCTACTACCTGATAGGCGGCAACATTGCATGGCCACTCGACCGCACGGTGCTGATTGCGATCATCATCATGAGCTTGCTGCTGTTCTGGCGGCACCGCGAAAACATCCGCCGGCTCGCGGCCGGCACCGAGTCGAAGCTCGGCGCCAAGAAAAAATCGAACTGAAGGAACACACCATGGCCACCATCACCCGCCACCACGTCGGCCCCCGCCTCTCGGAAACCGCCGTGCACAACGGCACCGTCTACCTCGCCGGCCAGGTGCCCGACGACACCGCCGAAGACATCCGCGGCCAGACCGCGCAGGTGCTCGCCATGGTCGACCGGCTGCTGGCCGAGGCCGGCAGCGACAAGTCGCGCATTCTCTCGACGCAGATCTTCCTGGCCGACATCGGAGACATCACGGCCATGAACGAGGTGTGGGACGCGTGGATTCCGGCCGGCAACACGCCGCCGCGCGCGACGGTGCAGGCCAAGATGGCCAATGCGGCCTACAAGATCGAGATCGTGGTGACGGCTGCGCAGGCCTGAAGGAAGCGCCGGCGCGCTCAGTACCGCTTTTCGAGGACCATCTGGTCCGCGTCGCGGCGCATCGAAAAGCGGGTGATGAAGCTGTTGCCCAGCAGTACGAAGGGCATGGATTCCGGCGAGACGACGGCGTCGATGTCGTACACCTCCACGTCGCCCACGCGCACCGACTGCACGCGCAGCCTGTAGCCCTGCGTCGTGCCGTTGGCGGTGCCGATCTGCACACGCTGGCCCTTGGTGTAGTCGAGCCCGATGCGCTGGGCATCGGCCATCGACAGTGCGATCGAGGTCGCACCCGTGTCGAGCATGAAGGTCACCGGCCGGCCGTTGATGGCGCCCTGCGTCATGAAGTGCCCGCGGCTGTCTGCCGTCAGCACCACGCGGCTGCCGCCGCCGCCCGTGGCAGCCCCGCCGCCGATGCTGACCGGCGTGTCCATCCGCAGGTTGACGCGCTTGCCTTCGAGCTCGACCACCGCCTGCTCGGTCTGCAGCGACACGAGCTTCACGCCTTGGTAGCTCTCGCCGACCGCCACGGTCTTGGGCGCATTGCCGTTCACGATCAGGATCGCGCGGCTGCCGATGCTGCCGGTCAGCGTGACCGAGCTGGCGGCATGCGCCACGGCAGCGGCAGCCATGAGCTGCGCTCCAACTGCCGCAAGCAGCAGCCGCTTCGCGCCAGCGTGCGCTTTCATGCAGCGGGGTTCAGTCGCGGAAGTTGTTGAAGGACAGCGGCATGTCGGGCACGTCCTTCTTGATGAGGGCCATGGCGGCCTGCAGGTCGTCGCGCTTGGCGCCGGTGATGCGCACCGCATCGCCCTGGATCGCGGCCTGCACCTTGAGCTTGCTGTCCTTGATGATGCGGGTGATCTTCTTGGCCTGCTCGCTCTCGATGCCGCTCTTGACCTTGATGACCTGCTTGACCTTGTCGCCGCCCATCTTCTGGACGTCGCCCTTGTCGAGAAAGCGCACGTCGACGCTGCGCTTGGTGAGCTTGCTGCGAAGGATGTCTTCGACCTGCACGAGCTGGAACTCGGCGTCACCGATCATGGTGATCTCCTTGTCCTTGAGATCGACGGCGGCGGCGGTGCCCTTGAAATCGAAGCGCGTGCCGATTTCCTTGGCGGTGTTCTCGACCGCGTTCTTCACTTCGGGCAGGTTGGGCTCGCAGACGGTATCGAAAGACGGCATGGACTCTCTCCTGAATTCACTGGTGCTGGATGCGACAATTCTCCCATGATCGTGGAGTCCAATGTCCCGCTGCAGCCCTACAACAGCTTCGGCATCGTCGCGCGTGCACAGCATCTTGCGCGCATTGCAGACGAGGCCGACCTGGCCGCGCTGAGCACCGACGCGCAATGGCGTGCAGTGCCGCGTTTCGTGCTGGGCGGCGGCAGCAACATCGTCATCACCGGGGACGTCAAGCAACTGGTGCTGAAGGTCGAAATCAAGGGCCTGCGGCTGGTCGAGGAGAGCGAGCGTGCCTGGATCGTGGAGGCCGGTGCCGGCGAAGTCTGGCACGACGCGGTCGAATGGATGGTGCGCAACGGCTATCCCGGCCTCGAAAACCTCGCGCTCATTCCCGGCACGGTGGGCGGTGCGCCGGTGCAGAACATCGGCGCCTACGGCGTCGAGCTCCAGGACCGCTTCGATTCGCTCGACGCCTACGACCTGGAAACCGGCCGCAGCTTCACGCTCGACGCCGCGCAGTGCGCCTTCGGCTACCGCGATTCGGTGTTCAAGCATGTGCGCGGCGGGCCGAACGACTTCGGCCTTGCGGGCCGCGCGGTCATCACCCGGGTGCGCTTTCGTCTGCCCAAGCCGTGGAAGGCGGTGGTCGGCTACTTCGACCTGGAACGCAAGATGGAAGAAACCGGCAACTTCACGCCGAGCGCCCAGGACGTGTTCGACTGGATCTGCGCCATTCGCCGCGCCAAGCTGCCCGACTGGCGCGTGCTGGGCAACGCCGGCAGCTTCTTCAAGAACCCGACGGTCACGCCCGAGCAGTGCGCCGACATCATCGCGCGCGACCCCAAGATCGTGCACTACCCGATGGACGACGGCAGCATCAAGCTGGCGGCCGGCTGGCTCATCGACGCCTGCGGCTGGAAGGGCAAGTCGGTGGGCAATGCCGGTGTGTACGAGCGCCAGGCGCTGGTGCTGGTGAACCGCGGCGGCCGCGAGAACCCCGTGACGGGCGGCGAGGTGATGACCCTGGCCAAGGCCATCCAGACCAGCGTGTACGAGCGCTTCGGTATCCGGCTGGAGCCGGAGCCGGTGGTCGTCTGACCCTGCCGGCATGGACCTCGACTTCCTGCACCTGAACTTCCGCCGGCGCATCGGCGCGCTGGTATGGGCCCGGCGCGCGGTGCCTTTGGTGGCGCTGTTGGCCGTGTTGCTGAGTTCGCGCCGCTTTGGCGTGACGGTGACCGCGATCGTGGTGGCGGTGCTGTTCTCGGCTGTGCTCAAGTTCCTCGAGATCAGCCTGCGGCGCCAGTTCATCCGCGAGGCGCGCCTGCCGCCGTTCCTGATCGGCAAGCTGCAGCAAGCCCATCCGCAGCTGAGCCGCCGCGACGCCGAACTGGTGCTGCGCGGCCTGCGACAGTTCTTCATGTCGCACCTGCGCAGCAACCGCAAGTTCGTCGCCATGCCCTCGAAGGTGGTCGACACGGCGTGGCACGAGTTCATCCTGCATACCCAGGGCTACCAGAACTGGTGCAAGGCGGCGTTCGGCGGCATGCTGCACCACAGTCCGGCCGAGGTGCTGGGCAGGGACCCAAAGCGCAACGACGGCCTGCGCCGCACCTGGTACTGGGCCTGCAAGGAGGAAAGCATCGACCCGCGCAACCCGGCGCGGCTGCCGCTGCTGTTTGCGCTGGACATCAAGTTCGCGATTGCCGGCGGCTTTCACTACGTGCCCGACTGCCGCGCGGTGGAACGCCACATCGGCTCGGACGCCCAGTGCGGCACCAGCTTCGGCGAATCCTCGTCCGACGGGGGAAGCTCGGGCGATGCGGGTGGCTTCGGCGGCAGCGAGTCGGGCAGCAGCAGCGGCGACGGCGATGGCGGTGGCGGCTCGAGCGACGGCGGGGGATCGAGCGGCGATTCCTCCGGCTGTGGCGGTGGTTGCGGCGGTGGTGGCGGAGACTGATCTTCGCCGGCGCAATGAAAAACGGGCCCCGCGGGGCCCGTTGTCTTTACGGCTTAAATCAGCGCGCGATCAGCTGTCCTGGCCGTCGTTGGTCAGCTTCGGCAGCGACGCGCCTTCGCTCGACGTCAGCAGGCCGACGCGGGTGTAGATCGCCAGCTTCTCGCGCGTGTCGACGATGTCCAGGTTGCGCATGGTGAGCTGGCCGATGCGGTCCAGCGGTGTGAACGCGCCTTCGACCTTTTCCATGCTCAGGCGCTCGGGCTTGTACGTGAGGTTGGTCGACTCGGTGTTCATGATCGAGTAGTCGTTGCCGCGGCGCAGCTCGATGGTCACCTCGCCGGTGATGGCGCGCGCCACCCAGCGCTGGGCCGTCTCGCGCAGCATGATGGCCTGCGGATCGAACCAGCGGCCCTGGTACAGCAGGCGGCCGAGCTTGCGGCCGTTGTCGCGGTACTGTTCGATGGTGTCTTCGTTGTGGATGCCCGTGACCAGGCGCTCGTAGGCGATGAACAGCAGCGCCAGGCCCGGGGCCTCGTAGATGCCGCGGCTCTTGGCCTCGATGATGCGGTTCTCGATCTGGTCGCTCATGCCCAGGCCGTGGCGCCCGCCGATGCGGTTGGCTTCGAGGATCAGCTCGACCAGGCTCGGGAAGCTTTGGCCGTTCAGGGCCACGGGCACGCCCTTTTCGAAACGCACCGACACGGTTTCGCGCTTGACTTCGACCTCGTCCTTCCAGAAGGCCACGCCCATGATGGGCTGCACGATCTGGATGCCGCTGTTCAGGTGCTCGAGGTCCTTGGCCTCGTGGGTGGCGCCGAGCATGTTCGAGTCGGTCGAATAGGCCTTCTCGGACGACATCTTGTAGGCGAAGCCGGCCTTCTGCATGAATTCGGACATCTCGGTGCGGCCGCCGAGCTCGTCGATGAAGACCTGGTCGAGCCAAGGCTTGTAGATCTTCAGATTGGGGTTGGTCAGCAGGCCGTAGCGGTAGAAGCGCTCGATGTCGTTGCCCTTGTAGGTGCTGCCGTCGCCCCAGATGTGGACGTCGTCTTCCTTCATGGCCGACACCAGCATGGTGCCCGTCACCGCGCGGCCCAGCGGCGTGGTGTTGAAGTAGGTCACGCCGGCGGTGGTCACGTGGAAGGCGCCGGCCTGCAGCGCGGCGATGCCTTCGTTGGCCAGCTGCACGCGGCAGTCGATCAGGCGGGCGTTCTCGGCGCCGTAGAGCATCGCCTTGCGCGGGATCTCGTCGTAGTCGGGCTCGTCGGGCTGGCCGAGGTTGGCGGTGTAGGCGTAGGGAATGGCGCCCTTGTTGCGCATCCAGTGGAGCGCCGCGCTGGTGTCCAGGCCGCCAGAGAAGGCGATGCCGACCTTCTGGCCGGCGGGAACGTTTTGGAGGATGGTCGACATGATGGGAGTTCCGTTGGTGGTGGCGCGGTTCAATGGTTCATGACATTCGTGGCACGACTCTCGCTCTGTGCCGTGGATACCGTGGAACCGGCTTCGCCGGGCCACTGGTATCGCCCCCTGCAAGGGGGGTGGAGAAGCGACACGAAGTGCGCGAAGCCTGGGGGTCTACCCAAAATGGCAGATGTAGCTGTAGGGCTCGCCGCTCACGCGGATCTGGAAGCTCGAGTTGCCGGGAATGCTGAATTTCTGGCCGGGGCCGGCGGCGACCCACTCGGTGGTGCCCGCAAGCTGGTATTCGCAGCTGCCGCCGGCGCATTCCATGATTTCAGGGGCGCCGGTGTTGAAGGTGAGGGTGGACGGCAGGATCACGCCGACCGATTTCTTCGTGCCGTCCGCCAGCGTGAGGTTGTGGCTCACGCACTTGCCGTCGAAGTACACATTGGCCTTGGTGGCCACTGTGGCGCTGTTGATTGTGTCGGTAGTCGTCGTCATTGGGTGGCGCCGGCGCCATGGCGGTCGGCGAATCGAGGACGCACCGCACCAGCGGCGCACCCGTCAAGGGTTGGAAAAGTCCTCGATTTTAGGGGCTGGGCCGGCGAGCGCGGCCGGCCGTCGGCTCAGCGGTGCCAGCCGCCGCGGTAGCCGCTGTATCCGCGGTATCCGCCGTACCCGCGATACCCGCCACCCCAGCCGCGCGAGTAGCCCAGGTTCAGCGAAATCCCGACCGGCGGATAGACGTAAGGGTAGCCGTAGGCATAGCCCGGATCGACGTAGACCGGGGCGGGTGCGTACACCGGCGCCGGCCGCACGTAGACGGGAGGAGGCCCGCCCGCGCCGACCACCACGCCGGGTTCGGGCACCACATTGTCCCAGGGCGAGCCGCCGGACTGCTGCGGATACCCGCCGTTGCTGGCCTCGACCGGGTAGGTCTGCACCTGCGCTTGCGGCGCCACCGCCGAGGTCGTCACGCCGTAGCCGCTGGCCTGGATCGGGATGGTCGCGCCGGGCCGGCTGTTCATGCGGGTGGTGTATTGCTGCCCGTTGTACTCGTAGGTGACGTTGTAGCTGACGTCGCTGCCGGTGGTTTCACGGAGCGGGGTGGCCGAGATCACCCGCGCCTGGACGACCTGTCCTTGTGGCTGGGCATGCACGAGGCCGGTGCCCGCCGCGAGTGCGCCGGCCAGGGAAAGGCCGGCGAGGGTGCGAAAAGCGAGTTTGTTCATGGTGTGTCTCTCCTGCGGATGGCGGTTGGAGGTGCTTCGACCGGGCGGGTTCCGGGGTTTACACGGCGTTGACAGCCCAGGCTTCGGCGTCGAATCCGGTGGTTACCGCTTTTTTCGGACCCCAGTCGACCACGGGGCGCTTGATGAGGCTCGGGTTGGCCAGCAGCACCGGGCGGGCGGACGCGGCGTCGACCACGGCCTGGCGGGCGGCTTCGTCCAGCTTGCGCCAGGTGGTGCCCTTGCGGTTGACCAATGCCTCCCAGCCGGGCTTCTTCAGCCATTGGTCGAGCTGGGCCTCTGGCACGCCCTGTTTCTTGAAATCGTGGAAGGTGTAGGCGACGCCGTGTTCGTCGAGCCAGGTGCGGGCGCGCTTGACGGTGTCGCAGTTCGGGATGCCGTATAGGGTTGTCATGGACGCCATGATGCCGCGATCGTCGGGTCGGCGACAATGCCCGCCTCCATGGAAACCCTTAACGACTGGCTCGCTCGCGCCGAGCAACTGCACCCAAAGAACATCGAGCTCGGGCTCGAGCGCGCCAAAGAAATGGCGCAGCGCCTCGGCCTGCGCTTCGGCTGCCCGGTCATCACGGTGGCTGGCACCAACGGCAAGGGCTCTACCTGCGCCATGCTCGAGTCGATCCTGACGCACGCGGGTTACCGCACGGCCGTGTTCACCTCGCCCCACCTGGTGCGCTTCGAGGAACGGCTGCGGCTCAAGGGCGAAGCCGTCGATGCTGCCAAATTGATAGCAAGCTTCGAAGTGGTGGAGCAGGCGCGCGGCGAATTGAACCTCACCTATTTCGAGTTCACGACGCTGGGCATCCTGCACTGCATGATCGAGGAAAAGCCCGACGTGGCGATCCTCGAAGTCGGGCTGGGCGGGCGGCTGGACGCCGTCAACATCATCGACGCCGACTGCGCGGTCATCACCAGCATCGACCTCGACCACATGGAGTACCTCGGGCCCGACCGCGAGAGCATCGGCTTCGAAAAAGCCGGCATCTTGCGCCCCGGCAAGCCCGCCATCGTGAGCGACCCGATGCCGCCGCAGAGCGTGATCGACCATGCCAACGCCATCGGTGCCGACCTGTGGCGCTTCGGCACGGACTTCAACGTGTCGGGCGACAAGCAGCAATGGGGCTGGTCGGGGCGCGGGCGGCGCTACAGCGGGCTGGCCTATCCGGCGCTGCGCGGCGCCAACCAGCTCATCAATGCGGCGGGCGTGCTCGCGGCGCTCGAGGCGGTGCGGCCGCAGCTGCCGATCACGGCGCAGGCGGTGCGCAGCGGGCTGGCCATGGTCGAGCTGCCGGGCCGCTTCCAGATCGTGCCGGGCGAGCCCGCGCTGGTGCTCGACGTGGCCCACAACGCGCACGCCGTGGCCGCGCTGGCCGAGAACCTCGACGCGATGGGTTTCTACCCGACAACGCACGGCGTGTTCGGCGTCATGGCGGACAAGGACCTCGCGCCGATCCTGGCGCGCATCGGGCCGCTGATCGACCGCTGGTACTTCACCGACCTGCCCACGCCGCGCGCGGCCAAGGGCGCCGATCTGCTGGCCGCGTGGCAGGCACAGAACACGCGCGCGGATGCCTCCGGCAGCGTGCATGCGGGCCCCATGGACGCGTTGCGCGCAGCCATCGAGCACGCGGACCCCGCTGATAGAATCGTTGTCTTCGGATCGTTCTTCACCGTGGGCGGCGTGCTCGAAAACGGCACCCCCCGCCTGCAAGCCAAACACCTGCTGCCGGGCGGCTGATCGCCGGGCTGTCCACACACCCATCCGGCACCATCGGGCACACCTCGCTGCACTCCTCCAGGGATCGAACTTCATGGCGTTTTTCAAGTTCCGCACGCGCGGCCCACAAGGCAACGAAGGACGCAGCGCACCGGCTGCCGTGCCGGCGGAAAGTGTCGAATCCATGCGTCGGCGTGCGCGCCACCGGCTGCTCGGCGCCGCGGTGCTGGTGCTGCTCGGCGTGATCGGTTTTCCGCTGCTGTTCGACACCCAGCCGCGCCCCGTGTCGGTCGACATTCCCATCGAGATTCCCGACCGCAACAAGGTCAAGCCGCTGCCCGTGCCTGCCACGCCGGCGCCCGCGACGAGCACCGCCCCGGCCGCGCCAGACAACGCGTCGCGCGTGGCCTCGGCCGGCGGCATGATCACCGAGTCCGCCGACGGCACCGAGATCGATACCGGCAAGCCGGTCGCCAGCACGCCCGCTGCGGCCGCCCCGGTGGAACGCAAGCCCGATCCCAAGCCGGAACCGAAACCGGAACCGAAGCCCGAACACAAGCCTGAACCCAAACCCGAGGCCAAGCCGAAGCCGGAACCCAAGCCTGAGCCGAAGCCCGAACCGAAGCCCAAGCCGGCTGCCACCGCGGACGACGGCGCGCGTGCCCGCGCACTGCTCGAAGGCAAGCCCCCGACCGCGGCCGCCGCCACACCCAAGGCCGGCGACGAAGCCGCCGGCCGCTTCGTGGTGCAGGTCGGCGCGTTCGCCGATGCGGACAAGGCCCGCGAAGTGCGCCAGAAGCTCGAGCGGGCCGGCCTGAAGACCTATGTGCACGTGGCCAAGACGGCCGACGGCGAACGCACGCGTGTGCGTGTCGGTCCGTTCGCCTCGCGTGCCGAAGCCGACCGCGCCGCCGAGAAGGTCAAGGGCTTGTCTTTGGCGGCCGCGATCCTCACGTTGTAAGCCAGCGTCACCGCCTGTCGCCGTGGCCTTGCTCGACTGGATTGCCGTCGCGCTCATCGGGGTGTCGATGCTCTTCGGCCTGATGCGCGGGCTGGTGTTCGAAGTGATTTCGCTGATCGGCTGGGTGGCCGCCTTCATCGCCGCCCAATGGCTGGCTTCCGGTGTTGCGGCATGGTTGCCGTTCGGCGATCCGCAGGCGGCGTGGCGCTATCCGCTGGCCTTCGTGCTGGTGTTCGTGGCCGTGGCGTTCGGCGTGGGCCTGGTGGCCGCGCTGACGCGAAAGTTGATCACGGTCGTGGGTCTGCGGCCGGTGGACCGGATTCTGGGAGCGGCGTTCGGCGCGGCGCGGGGTGCTGTGGCCCTGCTCGTGCTGGCCGTTGTTGTTCATTTGCTGGTGTTGAGCGACAGTGCCTGGTGGCACGAATCGCGCAGCGCCGTTGTTCTCGATGCGGCATTGCAGGGCCTGAAACCCGCGCTGCCTGAAAAGTTGGCAAGCTACCTGCCCTGAGAGGAATCGTTCATGTGTGGAATCGTCGGCGTTGTCAGCAACGCACCCGTCAACCAGTTGCTCTATGACGCACTGCTGCTGCTGCAGCATCGCGGCCAGGATGCGGCTGGCATCGTCACCTTGCTCGAGCGCAAGTTCTTCATGCACAAGGCCAAGGGCATGGTGCGCGACGTGTTCCGCACGCGCAACATGCGGGCGCTGCCGGGCAATGTGGGCCTGGGCCAGGTGCGCTACCCGACCGCCGGGAATGCGTACAGCGAGGAAGAGGCGCAGCCCTTCTACGTGAACGCGCCGTTCGGCATCGTGCTGGTGCACAACGGCAACCTGACCAACGCCCATGCGCTGCGTTCGGAGCTGTTCTCCACCGACCACCGCCACACCAACACGGAGAGCGACTCCGAAGTGCTGCTCAACGTGCTGGCGCACGAGTTGGAGCGCTCCACACGCGGCGTGCCGCTGCACCCGGCCGAGGTGTTTGCCGCGGTCAAGAACATGTACAAGCGCCTGCGCGGCTCGTACGCCGTGGTGTCGCTCATCGCCGGCCACGGCCTGCTCGCCTTCCGCGACCCGTACGGCATTCGCCCGCTGTGCATGGGCCGCAGCGCCGACGGCGCCGTTATGGTGGCCAGCGAATCGGTCGCGCTCGAAGGCTCCGGCCATGTGTTCGAGCGTGACATCGCACCCGGCGAGGCGGTGTTCATCGACCTCGAGGGCAACGTGCATTCGATGCAGTGCGCCGAATCGCCGTCGCTCAACCCCTGCATCTTCGAATTCGTGTACCTCGCGCGTCCGGACTCTGTGCTCGACGGCATCTCGGTCTACCAGGCGCGCCTGAACCTCGGCGAAACGCTGGCCAAGCGCGTGGTGTCCACCGTGCCGCCGAACCAGATCGACGTGATCATCCCCATTCCCGAGTCGAGCCGCCCGAGCGCCACCCAGCTCGCGCACCTGCTGGGCGTGCCGTACCGCGAAGGCTTCGTGAAGAACCGCTACGTGGGCCGCACCTTCATCATGCCGGGGCAGGGCGTGCGCAAGAAGTCGGTTCGCCAGAAGCTCAACGTGATCGCCAGCGAGTTCAAGGGCCGCAACGTGCTCCTGGTCGACGACTCGATCGTGCGCGGCACCACCAGCCAGGAAATCGTTCAGATGGCGCGCGACGCCGGTGCCCGCAAGGTGTACCTGGCCAGCGCCGCGCCGCCGGTGCGCTACCCCAACGTCTACGGCATCGACATGCCGACCAAGGGCGAGTTGGTGGCGCACGACCGCACCATCGAGGAAATCCGCCAGCTGATCGGCTGCGACGCGCTGATCTACCAGGACGTCGACGCCATGAAGCGCGCCATCGGCTCGCTCAACCCCAAGCTCGACGGCTTCGACGCCTCGTGCTTCGACGGCGTGTACGTGACCGGCGACATCGACACCGAAGCCATCTCGCGCATGAACGGCAACCGTCCCCGCATCGAAGAGACCGAAGAAGACTCTTCGCGCCTCGCGCTGCCCAACTTCAGCGAGTGAGTGTCGAAGTGACCGACGAACGAACCCTGCCGCCCGGCCTGCACCGCGACACGCTCGCGTTGCGCAGCGGGCTGGCGCCGAGCCAGTACGGCGAACATTCCGAAGCGCTGTTCCTCACGAGCGGCTTTGTGCAGCCCGACGCCGAAACCTCGGCGCGCCGCTTTGCGGGCACCGAGGCGGGCTTCACCTACTCGCGCACATCCAACCCCACGGTGACGAGCTTCGAGCAACGCCTGGCGGCGCTCGAAGGCACCGAGGCCGCCATCGGAGCCTCGACGGGCATGGGCGCCATCCTCATGATGTGCATGGGCCTGCTGAAGGCCGGCGACCATGTGATCTGCTCGCGCTCGGTGTTCGGCTCCACGCTGAACCTGTTCGGCAAGGAGTTCGCCAAGTTCGGCGTCGAGACCACGTTCGTGTCGCAGACCGACGTGGGCGAATGGCGTGCCGCGATGAAGCCCAACACCAGGCTGCTGTTCGCCGAAACGCCGACCAATCCGCTCACCGAGGTGTGCGACATCCGGGCGCTGGCCGACCTGGCGCATGGTGCGGGCGCGCTGCTGGCGGTGGACAACTGCTTCTGCACCCCGATCCTGCAGCGCCCCACCGAACTGGGCGCCGACCTCGTCATTCATTCGGGCACCAAGTACCTCGACGGCCAGGGCCGCGTGATGGCCGGCGCGATCTGCGGGCCGTCGAAGCTCATCGTCGACGTGTTCGGCCCTGTGGTGCGCACCGCCGGCATGGCGCTGTCGCCGTTCAATGCGTGGGTCGTGCTCAAGGGCATGGAAACGCTCGGCATCCGGATGAAGGCGCAGTGCGCGAATGCGCTGGCCGTGGCGCAGTGGCTCGAGAAGCAGCCCGGCATCGCGCGCGTCTATTACCCGGGTCTCGCGTCGCATGCGCAGCACGAACTGGCCATGCGCCAGCAGTCGGGGCAGGGCGGGGCGGTGGTGTCGTTCGACGTGGTCGGCGACACGCCCGAAGCCGCACGTACCAACGCCTTCCACGTGATCAACAGCACGCGCGTGGTGAGCATCGCCACCAACCTGGGCGACACCAAGACCATCATCACGCACCCCGGCACGACGTCGCACGGCCGCCTCACTGAAGTGCAGCGCCAGGCGGCCGGCATCAGCCAGGGGTTGATCCGCCTCGCGGTCGGCCTCGAGTACATCGACGACATCACGGCCGACCTCTCACGAGGTCTTCGTGGCCTGAGCACCCTGAATTCCTGAATCGACCCCATGACCGGCAAAGTTAGAACCCGCATCGCACCGTCACCCACCGGTTTCCTCCACCTGGGCACGGCCCGCACCGCGCTTTATTCGTGGGCCTATGCACGCCACCATGGCGGCGAATTCGTGCTGCGCATCGAAGACACCGACGTGGCCCGCTCTACGCAGGACTCGACCGACCAGATCCTGGCGTCGATGCACTGGCTCGGCCTGGACTACGACGAAGGCCCGATCTACCAGATGCAGCGCCTGGAGCGCTACCGCGAAGTCATCGCCCAGATGCTTGCCGCAGGCACGGCCTACCACTGCTATTGCACGCCCGCCGAGCTCGATGCCATGCGCGAAGCGCAGCGCGAGCGCGGCGAGAAGACGCTGTACGACCGCCGCTGGCGTCCCGAGCCGGGCAAGGTGCTGCCCCCCGTGCCCGAAGGCGTGCCGCCAGTGGTGCGCTTCTGCAATCCGCCCGAAGGCGACGTGACGTGGAACGACCTCGTCAAGGGCGAGATCACCATCAACAACCGCGAGATCGACGACCTGATCATCCTGCGGCCCGACGGTGTGCCGACCTACAACTTTGCCGTGGTGGTCGATGACTGGGACATGAACATCACGCACGTGTTCCGCGGTGACGAGCACATCAACAACACGCCCTGGCAGATCAACATCTTCCGCGCGCTGGGCGCACCGTTGCCCGAGTTCGGCCACGTGCCGGTGATTCTTGGCGACGACGGGCAGAAGCTGTCCAAGCGCCGCGGCGCAGTGAGCGTCACTGCCTATGAAGAGAACGGCTACCTGCCCGAAGCGATGCTGAACTACCTCGCGCGCCTGGGCTGGAGCCATGGCGACGACGAGCTCTTCACACGCGATCAGATGGTGAGCTGGTTCGACGGCACGCACCTCTCGAAGAGCCCTGCGCAGTGGGACGCGGCAAAGCTGGCGTGGGTCAATGCGCAGTACATCAAGGCGAAGAACGGCGATGAACTCGCGCCGCTGGTTGCGGCGCAATTGCAAAAGCGCGGCATCGTGGCCGATGAGCGCTTGCCTGCGATCTGCACGCTCTTCAAGGATCGTTGCGACACGACCGTGGCGCTCGCGGACTGGGCGGCTGCGTTCTACGCCGACGTCACGGTGTCCGAAGCCGACCGCGCACAGCACATCACCGAGGCCGTTAAGCCCGCGATTGCAACATTGGCAGAAAAATTGATGACGGCGACCTGGGATAAGGCCTCAATCGCAGTTATGATCAAGGAAGTGCTCGCAGCGCACAGCATGAAAATGCCGATGCTTGCGATGCCAGTACGTGTGCTTGTGATGGGAACATCGCAGACACCGTCCCTCGATGCAGTCCTCGAGATTTTTTCGAAAGAAAAAGTTATCGAAAGATTGAAAAAGGCCTGATAAACGGGCTATAATTCGAGGCTCGACACCCACAGGGGGTATAGCTCAGCTGGGAGAGCGCTTGCATGGCATGCAAGAGGTCATCGGTTCGATCCCGTTTACCTCCACCATAAAGTGTCGAGAAGAAGATAAGTGCTGATCTCAGCACGGTTCCTAAGGTTTTGACCCTATCGTCTAGAGGCCTAGGACACCACCCTTTCACGGTGGCTACCGGGGTTCGAATCCCCGTAGGGTCGCCAGTTTCACGCAAGTGACTCAGGCACAAGTGGCAACACTTGGCTCGGTAAAACGAGTGAAAGTTGTCTACCAGGAGTGGTAGTTCAGTTGGTTAGAATACCGGCCTGTCACGCCGGGGGTCGCGGGTTCGAGTCCCGTCCACTCCGCCAGTTCCGACAAGGGTTAGCAGATTCGTCTGCTAACCCTTTTGTCTTTTCGGAATCGGCTGTTGGCTGTCGCGACGATCGGCCACGCATCCCCCAGATTTTTCTTTGTTCGCCATGCCTGCAAGCAGCAGCATTAACGCGGCCGTCTGTTGGATGAGGCGAGCGCGTTCTGCGATTCGCTTGCCTACTTTGGTCGACGCCTTAACTCGATGCTGATGGCGATGACCTTGGCGTACTGACGACGAGGCAATACGAGCGCAACGGACCCTGGATGCAGAGGAGTTTTCCCTCCTTGCCATGTGTTCAAAACGCTCACGAACCCCCTGTTCAATGCTTCATCGATACCACTTTAAGTGGCCGCGTTACATAGGCCTTCTCGCAGTCGAATAAACTCCGCCCCGCTTGCAGCTTGTATTCGTGCTGCGCCGCCATAGGCAACATGGCGAAATTAAACCTATTAGGAACTCAGTTGAACCGCATCGAACTCGTCGAAAAAATCGCAACCGCCCACAACGTCAGCAAGGCAGAAGCCGCGCGCATCCTCGAGACCATCACCGGCTCGATCGTTGCCGCAGTGAAGAAGGGCGACCCCGTGCAGATCGTCGGCTTCGGCACCTTCAAGCAAGTCGCTCGTGCCGCACGCTCGGGTTTCAACCCCAGCGCCGGCACCAAGATCAAGATTGCCGCGCAGAAGGTGCCGAAGTTCGTGCCGGGCGCCGCCTTCAAGGCCGCCGTGGATCCGAAGGCTGCCAAGCGCAAGGCTGACAAGGCCGTCGTCGCGAAGCCGGCCGCCAAGTCCGCAGCCAAGAAGGCCGTGCCTGCCAAGAAGGCAGCAGCGCCCGCCAAGAAGGCCGCTGCCAAGAAGAAGTAAGCGATGCGCCGCGGCCTTGGTGGCCGTGCATGCACCCAATAAAAACGGCCCTTTCGGGCCGTTTTTTCATGGGCGCGGCGCGTGCGCAATGCGCGGCGTCAATCGGGCTTGATGACGCCCTCGCCCAGGTAGCGCTGGTATTCGGACAAGGGGATGGCCGTCGTCTGGATGTTGCCGGCGTCGCCCCAGCTCAACACGGCGCTGTCGGGTGCAAGTTGCACCTCGATAGGGCCTTGAGGAATGAGGATCAGGGGGCCGTCACCAGCTCTGTATTCGACATCTCCGGTGACTTTCGCGTTGGCTGCCATGGGTGCGCTCCTCGGGTTCGGGTTGCGGGGTTACTGATTGGGTTGTAGCTCAGCTTACGCCCGGGGCCAGCGCGTAGGGTCATCGGGCTGCGGCGGTGCGTGTAGGCCATGACCCGATTGCGCGGCGGCCCGGCCGTCTTCGTGCGCGGCTGCGTTGGTGTCAGGAGTCCCGAACGGCCCTGAGCCACTGCACCGGCCGCAGCCGGGCCAGGCTCAGGCGTTGCCATGCCCCCTCGAGCGGACCCTGTCGAAAGCGCGCCATCCACCAGCAACTCGCCATCGCCTGCAGCGCGAAGACGCCTGCGCCGAGGAGGGCCGCGCTCGCGAGGCTTTCCACGTCGAGACCCAGCCGGGGGACGAGCACCAGGCCCATCAGCGTCAGCGCAATGCAGTGGGTGAACGCCATGCGGCCCATCGGCGCGAGCTTGCGCAACTGGCGCCGCCATGCGGTGCGCTGGAACAGCAGCACGAACGCGGCGATGCAGAACATGCCCTGGGCCAGCGATGCGAGCTGCAGCAGCAGGCGGTCTGCCAAGGTGCTGGCGCCGTCATGGCGAAGAACGAGCAGCACAGTCACGACGAAGCTCACGGCCAGCAACCCGCGCCAGAAGCGCCGGTGCGCCAACGATTCCCGCAACACGCCCACCCGGCCCACGCCGAAGAGCACGACAAGCAGCATCACCGATTTCGCATCGAACAGCGGGATGCGGTGCAGGGCGAGCATCGACGCGCCCAGCAGCGCGAAGCCGCGCAGCGCGTCGAGGAGTTCAATGCGGCGCAAGCCGCCGGACGCCGAACGGCGTGGCGTGGGGGCAGGGGTAAAGGTCATGGGAGTCCGCAAAGTCGGGCTGGCAACCCTGTGGCGAGCTGCCATGCGAAGCAGCCCGCGCCAGACGCGCGATGCTACGAACCGGCATTGCGCCAACATTGCGTGGCGAGCGCTCGCCCCGCGCGGCGGGTCAGTGGCCCGGAGCCAGCCGCTCGCGCGTCTCCGAAGGCCGTTCGCCGAAGCGTGCGCGGTATTGCGCCGCGAAGTGCCCCAGGTGCAGAAAGCCGTATTTCTGCGCCACTTCGCGAACCCCCGTGCCTGGCAGGCGCGCCGAGGCCTTCAGTTCTTCGCGCACGCGGTCGAGCCGCAGTTCGCGCAGGAACTCCATCGGCCCCTGGTCCGCGTGCTGGCGAAACGCGAGCTGCAGCGCGCGCGCACTGCACCCGATCTCGCCGCAGACGTCGGCCAGCGACAGCGGCTGCTCGGCGTGCGCTGCCATGTACTCCTGCGCCTTGCGCACCACGCGCGGCAGCAGCTGGCGCTGCGTGTCGCCCGCCAGCGCACGCGAATGGTTGTGGCCCGCCGACATCAGCAGGCTCGACATGAGGTACTCCTCGGCATGCTCGGCGAGGCGGCCGCCGGCGTGCAGCGCATTGCCGGCGTCCAGCGTGAGCCGCAGGTAGTCGATGAAATGCACCAGCGGGGCGAGCGCGGGGTTGTCCAGCGGCACGCCCAGCTCGAACACCAGCGCCTGCTTCACCGGCGCCTGCAGCAGCGACTCGAGCCGCGAGAGCAGCGCCGCGCGTGCGAGCCGCACGATGAGGTGCGGGCTGTCGTCGGCCCAGCGCATCGACAGCGGCTCGGTGGGCGAGGGCAGCGAGGCCAGCCTGGGCGTGGCGTCGATCTGCTGGCCGCCGCAGCGGATGCTGGCGCCGCCGCGCAACGGAATCTGCAACAGGAAGAAGTCCTGCAGGTAGCCCGGGTCGATCTGCACGCCGGGGCCGTACTGCACGTAGTTGAGGCTCACGTCCCGATGCAGCTGCGCGCTGTGGTGGCAGGCATCGAGTTCGGTGCGGGGCTGCAGCATGGTCAGGCCGTGCGGGCAAAACACCCGCGCCACGCTCTCGCGCGCCTCGTCCATGTCGTGGCTCTCGAACAGGCGATAGCGCTGCAGTGGCAGCCTTGGGGTGATGGCGGCGGTTTCCATGGGGGACTGTGGGTTGGGGTCACCGTAGCAAAAACCATCCCTGCCCACAATTCGGATCGCCCCTCGGCAGAAACCTGCGCGCCAGGGACATCGCCTGCGCTTGCGGGATGCTGCAACCGCCCCGGCGCGCCTAACGTACGTCCTACAGGCCGCCCCGGCCTGCAGCCCACTGTTCACTACCCAGGAGAGCCAAGCCCATGTTCAAGGGACTCGAAGGCAGGAGCGCCATCGTCACCGGCGGCGCCACATTGATAGGCACCGGCGTGGTGCGGGCCTTGCACGCTGCCGGCGTGAAGGTTGTCGTCGCCGACATCGACGAAGCCAACGGCCAGCCGCTGGCCGATGCCCTTGGCGCCGGCGTGCGCTTCGTGCGCACCGACATCACCGACGACGCGCAGGTCGAGGCCTGCGTGGCGCAGGCGGTGCAACACCATGGCGGCGTGCACTTCCTGGTGAACCTTGCCTGCTCGTACGTGGACGACGGCTTCAAGTCGCCGCGCGCCGACTGGCTCACCTCGTTCAACGTGAATGTCGCGAGCGCCGTGGCCATGCTGCAGGCGGTGCATCCGCACATGGTGGCCGCCGGCGGCGGTGCGGTGGTCAATTTCACGAGCATCTCGTCGCGCGTGGCGCAGACGGGGCGCTGGCTGTACCCGGTCAGCAAGGCCGCCATGGCGCAGCTCACGCGCAACATGGCGATGGACCTTGCCCCCGACCGCATCCGCGTGAACAGCGTCTCGCCGGGTTGGACGTGGTCCGCCGTGATGGACAAGTTGAGCGGCGGCGACCGCGCCAAGACCGACCGCGTGGCCGCGCCTTTCCATCTGCTCGGGCGCGTCGGCAACCCCGACGAGGTGGCGCAAGTGGTGCTGTTCCTGTGCTCGGAGCACGCGAGCTTCGTGACCGGCGCGGACTACGCGGTGGACGGCGGCTACTCCGCCATGGGCCCCGAGCAGGCCGTCCCGGCCATTCCCCAATTGATGGACTGATCAAGGAGCCAAGGCAATGAAACGTATCGCTATCGTCGGCGCGGGCCAGTCGGGCCTGCAACTGGGACTCGGGCTGCTGGGCGCGGGCTACGAGGTCACGATGTTCAGCAACCGCACGGGGGAAGACATCCGCCGCGGCAAGGTGATGTCGAGCCAGTGCATGTTCCACACCTCGCTGCAGATCGAGCGCGACCTGGGGCTGGACCACTGGGCCAATGAATGCCCCACGGTGGACGGCATCGGCCTGGCCGTGCCGCACCCCGAGCAGAGGGGCGCCAAGGCCATCGACTGGGCCGCGCGGCTGCATTCGAGCGCGCAGTCGGTCGACCAGCGCGTGAAGATCCCGGCGTGGATGGCCGAGTTCCAGCGCAAGGGCGGCGAGCTGGTGTTCAAGGACGCGGGCATCGACGAGCTGGAGGCCTGCACCCTCAGCCACGACCTCACGCTGGTGGCGAGCGGAAAGGGCGAGATCTCTAAGCTCTTCGAACGCGATGCGCACAAGTCGCGCTTCGACGCGCCGCAGCGCGCGCTCGCGCTCACCTACGTGAAGGGCATGAAGCCCGCCGAGCCCTTCTCGCGCGTGAGCTTCAACCTGATTCCGGGCGTGGGCGAGTACTTCGTGTTCCCGGCGCTGACCACCTCCGGCCCGTGCGAGATCATGGTGTTCGAAGGCGTGCCCGGCGGCCCCATGGACTGCTGGGCCGACGTGAGGACACCGCAGGAGCACCTGGCGCGCAGCAAGTGGGTGCTCGACACCTTCGTGCCGTGGGAGGCCGAGCGCTGCCGCGACATCGAACTCACCGACGACAACGGCATCCTCGCGGGCCGCTTCGCGCCCACGGTGCGCAAGCCCGTGGCCACGCTGCCCTCGGGCCGCAAGGTGCTGGGGCTGGCCGACGTGGTGGTGCTCAACGACCCCATCACCGGGCAGGGCTCGAACAACGCGGCCAAGTGCGCCGACGTGTACCTCAAGAGCATCGTCGCGCGCGGCGATGGCACGGGCGATGCCGCATGGATGCAGCAGACCTTCGACCGCTACTGGTTCGGCTATTCGCAATGGGTCACGCAGTGGACCAACATGCTGCTCATGCCGCCGCCGGACCACGTGCTCAAGCTGCTGGGCACGGCGGGCGCGGTGCCGCCGCTGGCCAGCGCCATTGCCAACGGCTTCGACGATCCGCGCACCTTCTTCCCGTGGTTCGCCGACCCCGTCGAGGCCGACCGCTACATCGAGACCTGGGCCGAGGCCGCATGACGCGCGCAAGCACCATCGCCGCGCCCGACCGATTCGACCGGCAGGACTTCCGCAAGGCGCTGGGCCGGTTCAGCACCGGCGTCACGGTCGTCACCACGCGCGCGAGCGACGGCCGCCGCGTGGGCATGACGGCCAACTCGTTCTCGTCGGTCTCGCTGGAGCCGCCGCTGGTGCTGTGGAGCCTTGCGCGCCACGCGCCCAGCGTGGCAGACTTCACCGGGGCGAGCCACTTCGCGATCAACGTGCTGGCGGCGCACCAGCACCACCTGTCGCGCCAGTTCTCCACACCGCGGCCCGACAAGTTCGACGGTGTGGACTGCTGCGACGGCACGGCCGGCGTGCCGCTGCTGAACGGGGCCATCGCGCGGTTCGTGTGCCGCAACGTGAAGCAGTACGACGGCGGCGACCACCTGATCTTCATCGGAGAGGTCGAGCGCTACGATCGCTTCGACGGCGAGCCGCTGGTGTTTCACTCGGGCTGCTACCAGGTGACGACCCGGCATCCGGAATGCGCCCAGTGAGAACGCTGACGAGCACTTTCAATCCATCGATCGGAGAACACCCCATGCAGGAACAGACAACGGCCCACGGACAGCGCATCCGCATCGAGGCCGCCGACGGCAGCGGCAGCTTCAGTGCCTACCTGGCCTTGCCCCGCGCGGGCAGTGGCCCGGGCCTGGTGATCGCGCAGGAAATCTTCGGCGTGAACCACACCATGCGCGAGGTGGCCGACTACTACGCCGAGGAAGGCTACGTGGTGCTGGTGCCCGACCTGTTCTGGCGCCAGGAGCCCGGCGTGGAGCTCGGCTACAGCGAAGCCGACTGGCAGCGCGCCTTCGCGCTCTACGGCGGCTTCGACGAAGCCAAGGGCATGCAGGACATGCAGAGCGCCATCGACACGCTGCGCGCCCGCGCCGAAGTGCCTGAAAGCAAGGTCGGCGTGCTCGGCTTCTGCCTCGGAGGCAAGCTGGCCTACCTGGCCGCCTGCCGCACCGACGCGGACGCCGCGGTCGGCTACTACGGCGTGGGCATCGACGCCGCGCTGGACGAGGCCGACAAGATCAAGTGCCCGCTGACGCTGCACGTCGCCGAGCTCGACAAGTTCTGCCCACCCGAAGCACGCGAGCGCATCGTCGCCACGCTCAAGGGCCGCCCGGGTGTGTCGCTGTACGTGTACCCCGGCATGGACCATGCCTTCGCGCGCACCGGCGGCGAGCACTTTCACAAGCCCTCGGCACTGATGGCGCACGAGCGCAGCATTGCCACGCTGAAGGGCGCCATCGGCCCGCACTACGACCTGTCGGCGCTGTGGGACAAGCACTGCGAGTACGAGTTCGGCACCCGCAACGTCGACGACACCATGGGCACCATGGTGGCCGAGCCCTACGTCAACCACATCCCCACCATGACCGGCGGCGTGGGCTACAAGGACCTGCACGCGTTCTATACGAACCACTTCGTCAACAGCAACCCTCCCGACACCGCGCTGGTGCCGATCTCGCGCACGGTGGGCGCCACGCAGGTGGTCGACGAGATGCTGTTCTCCTTCACCCACACCACCGAGATCCCGTGGATGCTGCCGGGCGTGGCACCCACCGGCAAGCGCGTGGAAGTGCCGCTGCTGGCGGTCATCAAGTTCCGCGGCGACAAGCTCTACCACGAGCACATCTACTGGGACCAGGCCAGCGTGCTGGTGCAGGTGGGGCTGCTCGATGCCAAGTTGCTGCCGGTGGCGGGCATCGAGACGGCGCGCAAGCTGCTCGACGAGACGCTGCCGTCGAACACGCTGATGCAGCCGCGCGGCGGCCAGGTCTGAGCCGCCGCTGACGTGGAGTGCGGCAGGGCGGCTCAGACCGCCAGGTTCTGCTCGACGTCCAGCGTCTTGCGGCGCGCCATGGCCAGGTTCGACTTGGCCTTGTCCAGCACGAGGTAGACGAACAGGCCTTCCTTCTTCTGCATCGGGCGGATGATGTGGTACTGCTTGCCCAGTGTGATGAGGAGGTCTTCGATCACGTCGTTCAGGCCCAGGTCGCGCATGGTGCGCAGCTTGGCGCGAACCACCTCGGTGTTGCCTGCGGCCGCCACTTCGAGGTCCACGCCAGACCCGATCTGCCCCAGGATCATGCCGCTGCCCGAATCGACCAGCGCGGCGCACATGGCGCCGTCGCAGGTCATCAGGTCGTCCATGGATTGCTTGATGTTTGCCATCGAAACCTTTCGTAGTCCCTCGCCCCTGAAAGTCGGCAGCCACCCGGGCGAAGGGTGGGCGGCTGCCGGTGTCGAACCGATGCCGGTCAGGTGACGGCCATGCGCCGTCTCAGGCCTGCTGCAGCGACAGCGTGGCCTGCTTCGCGAAGTAGAGGACCTGGCCGATGATGGCTTCCTTGCCGGCGACCACGCTCACGATCAGTGTCACCTCGGGGTGGCGCGCTTGCAGCATCAGGATGTGGCCGTGCGCGGCCTCGATGCTCACGTTGTCGCAGTGGCCCAGGCCGCTTTCCTCGCCGGCCACCGCGCCCAGGGCGGCAAGCGAGCTGGCAATGGCCGAGAGCCGCGAGACCTGCGCCGTGTTCTCCACGCGCGCGGCCAGCTCCAGGCCGTCCTCGGTCGAGATGACCACCGCCTTCACGCCCTTGATCTCGCGCATGAGCGTGTCGATGGCGGCTTCGGCGGCGAGCTTGATGCGGGGAGAAATGTTCATGGCTGCCCTGGAATGAAGGGGAGGGGTTCAGGCCTCGAGCTGGAGCAGGAGCAGTTCCAGCAGCTGGACGACTTGCCGTGGGTCGGTCACGTTGGCCGCGAGCACCGGGCACAGCACGCCCCTGGCCTGCATGCGCCGGGCATAGGCGTCGATGTCCGGCTGCGGGTGCGCCTCCATGCGCCCTACCGCCACCACGCAGGCGGTCTGCGCGATGAGTTCGGCAAAGCCGTCGAGGTACACGTCCAGGTCGGCCAGCGGGTCGGGGCGGCTGTTGTCGATCAGCACCACCACGCCGAGCGCGCCGCGCGCCAGGATGCGCCACATGAAGTCGAAGCGCATCTGCCCGGGCGTGCCGTACAGGCGCAGCTTCTCGCCGTTGTCGAGCGTGAGTTCGCCGTAGTCGAGCCCGACGGTGGTGGTGGCCTTGGCGACCGAGGTGTCGCTGTTGCGCACGTCGGTGCTGACCGGCGGGATCTCGCTCACCGCGCCGATGGCGGTGGTCTTGCCGGCGCCCATGGTGCCGGTGAAGAGGATCTTGTGCTCGACAGTCATGGGTGCCCTGCCGGCAGCAGGCCGAGCCGGCTGCGGATGCGGGCCAGCAGGCCGGGTTGCACGGGGGCACGCGCCAGCGGCGTGGCGGGCCCCGCGGCCGCGGGCCGTGGGGCATCGGAGGGGTGCTGGGCCACCTGTGCCGCCTGTGAAACCTGGGCAACCTCGCTGACGTTCGCGAGCAGGCCGCTGCGGCGCAGGTCGGCGATGAACGCGAGGCAGTCTTGCGCCGCGAGGCCCGAGCGCTGGCGCAGCACGCCGAGCGACGTCGGCTGTCCGGTCATGAGCGTGGCCAGGCGAATGCGGTGCGGCGTTTCGAGCAGGGCGACCGGCGGCCAGCGCAGCAGGCGGAATTCCTCGTCGTCCGCCGGCGCCGCATCGGCCGCCGCCAGACCGAGCTCGCGGGCGTGAACGACCATCGCACCCAGTTGGTTGAGCGTTCTTTCCAGCGCTTCGGCATGCAGCGGCAGCGCCAGGAAATGCCCGCCGCGCGGCGCATCAGCCTGGCCGACGGCCAGCACGGGCACGGCGTGGGGCGGGGCGTTGGGGTCAGTAGGGGCGTCCTGGCCGACGACCCGGAGATCGGCCTGGTCGGCTCGCCATGCCCAGTGCTGGTGGGTTCGGTGGTCCAGCAGGCGAACGAGCGACTTGAATAGCAGCTCTTCGCGGGGCGGCAGCCCTTCGACGCTGAAGCTCAGCAGGGCGCGCTGACCCTTGACGACGGAGTGGGCGGCGGTGCTCATGCCCTGTGCGCCGGCCTGCGGCAAGCAGTGCCGCGTGAAACCCGAGGCAGGCAGTGGAGGCGCAAATGCCGTCGTGATTGCAACTTGAGGCTCCCGTGGCTGGAATTTTTCACCTGTCGGCGCAGGGCGCAAATCAAGTGAGAACTAAGGATTTATTACCGTTTGTAACTTAAAAATATAACAGCTGTTTCAATTAAAAACACTAGATTACAGACGAATTTTGCGCTGCGGCAACGCGGGCATGATGGCGTTTTCGCCAACACCGCCACTTCGCGTAGGCCGACACCCAAAGCTCGGAATACCCTGTTTGCGCGGAATTACGATGGAATGCATCTGCCGAAGAAGGCAGACAACGACAAATATTTCCTCGTCAATTCACGTTTTCTGCAAAGGATTTCGCCATGAAAACCATCAACTTCCGCACGTTTGCGCTTTCTTCCGCCATGGTCGCCTGCAGCCTGGCCTTCGTGGGTTGCACCACCACGCGCCCGGGCGACCAGTCCAGCAGCGTGTCGTCCCGCGCCTCGATCGACGCCCAGACCGATGCCACCCTGTCGAAGCTCTACGAGTCCGTGAAGGGTTCGCGCGAACTGGTCGCCCGTTCGAGTGGCGTGCTGGTGTTTCCGGCCGTGGTCGGCGGCAGCCTGGGCGTGGGCGCGGAATACGGCCGCGGTGCCTTGCGCGTGAACGGGCGCACGCAGTCCTACTACAGCACCACCGCAGGATCGGTGGGCTTCCAGGCCGGCGCGCAGTCGAAGGCGGTGGTCTACCTGTTCACCACGCAGGCGGCGCTGGACAAGTTCCGCAACAGCAAGGGCTGGACGGCCGGCGCCGACGCCACTGTGGCGCTCGCCACCCTCGGCGCCAACGGCAGCATCGACACCAACACGCTGCGCCAGCCGGTGGTGGGCTTCGTGATGACCAACGTCGGCCTGGAGGCCGGCGTGTCGCTGTCGGGCGCGAAGATCAGCGAAATCCAGCTTTAAGAGGCAAACACCTGCCCGTACCGCGGCGCGGGCAAGGGGTTTTCAGTGGCCGAGTTGCGCTTGCAGCTCGGCCACTTTTGCGCGCAGGCTCGCGTTTTCGGCCGTGAGTTCGGCCACGCGCTGCTCGAGCGCCTGGACGGTGTCGGGCTTGGCCTGCGCTTCGCCGGAGCCTGCTTCGGTCGACTCCTCGCGCGGCTTCTTCTTCGAATCGCGCACGCGCTTGGCGGCCTGCTTCAGCTCGTCCTTGCCGGCGTTCGCGGCCGACACCTGCTCGTCGGCCGGCAACGAGGCCACCGCGGCCGCGGTGTTGATCGAGATCACGCCCGACTTCACCGCCGCCACGAGCTCTGGCGCGGCCTGCTTCTGGATCTTTTCGATCATGCCGACCTGGTTGCTGCTCAGGCGTGCGGCGCGCGCAATGGCTTCGCGGCTGCTCAGCGGGGCTTGCGGAGGCATTGCAGGGGCGGCGTCGTCGGCGGGCGGATCGACGTCGAACGGCGGGTCGTTCGGGTCGCTGGCAACAGCCGGCTCGGCCATGGTGCGAGAGCGTTGCTGGTCGACGATGTCCTTCTTTCGCAGCGCGAGCACGCCGCGCAGGAAGTCCGAGATGCTGCGCCGGCCCAGGTGCTGGTCGATCATCCACAGGTGCACGTCGTCGATCGACTTGAAGCGCGTGTTCTGCACCGTCTGGAACGGCAGGCCGTGCTTCTGGCAGATGCCGTAGCGGTTGTGGCCGTCCACCAGCACGTCGCCCCACAGCACCAGCGCGTCGCGGCATCCTTCGGCCAGGATGCTGCGTTCCAGCGATTCGTATTCCTCCGGCGTCAGGGGGTCGATATAGGCTTTGAGTTCTTCGTTGACGACGATGTTCATGAGGGGGCGGGGGGCGCAGCAGGCAAAGGGGCAAGATTCTAGAGGGGCGCGGCGAGCGGGCGGCGCGGCGCCGGTCGGGTGTCTCTGTTTGGGGCGGCGAAACGTCTATGGGAGTAGGGAGACATCGCAAATCCGAGGTGTCATTCCTTTTTCAAATAGTAATGATTCTTATTTACTTCATGCAGCCCGTGCACCGGAACAGGACGGGCTGCATCTCCGGCGGCGTGCCTCGCGCACGCCGTTTCCACATTCGACGCCCGATCCCCTCATCTGGAGTTGTTCAAAGATGCTGTCACTTTCGTCCGAGTCATCGCTGGGAGATGTCTTCGTCGCCAACCGCGCGCAGTTGCTGCACGTTGCCCGCAGGATCGTGCGCACCACCGACCTGGCCGACGACGTCGTGCAGGACGCCTACCTGCGCATTGCCGACGGCGCCTGCGACCGCAAGGTCGACAAGCCCATGGGCTATTGCTGCCAGGTGGTGCGCAACCTGGCGCTCGACCACTGCCGCCGCCAGTCGCTGGAAGCCACCTACCGCACCTTCGACGTCGACATCGAGACGCTGGACGTGCCCGGCCCGGCCTCGCCGGACCGCCTGATGCGCGACCGCCAGGTTGTCGGGCTCATCGACCAGGTGCTGTCGCAGCTTCCGGCACGAACGCGGGTGGCCTTCCAGCTCTATCGGCTCGAGGGCCTCACGCAGCGCGACATCGCGGTCCAGCTCGGCTGTGCGCTCGGCCTGGTGAACCGCCTGATCGCCGAGGCCGACGAGGCCATCGGCGCCATGCACCACCTGATCGAGGACTGACGCGAATTCCCGGCCGACGCCGGACCGGCCTTCGGGTGTCTTGCCGACCCCGCCCATCGCAAGGCCTACGACAAGGCCGCGCGCCTTCTGCTGCTCGCGGGCCTGGTGCCCACGCGCATCGACGTCGAGGCCTGGAAGCAAAGCCGCAAGACCCAGGGCGACCCCGCGCCCGGCGACGACGACTGATCGTCGCGCGCACCGCCTTCGGTGCGCATCGCGGCGGTGAACAGATTCGCGTCCGGACCGTCATGTTGATCAGGAGCGCAGCAAACGCTGCCACCGGCCGCCGGCCCGTGGCGCGAGCGCTTCCCAGATCCACCGCACAAGGCCACGCACCATGTCTACCAGCTGCTTCGACCGCGAAGACGAAACCTTCATCGTTCTGGTCAACCACGAAGACCAGTACTCCATCTGGCCCCACTGGAAGGCCGTGCCCAGCGGCTGGAAGGCCGTCGACGGCGTCAAGGGCGACAAGAAGACCGCGCTCGACTACGTGGAAAAGAACTGGACCGACATGCGCCCCAAGTCGCTGCGCGACTGGATGGCGGCGCAGGAAGCCGCGCCCTTCGCAACCACCGCCGTGCTCTGATGGCCATGCCGGCGAGCGTCTCGCTGCTGTGCCTGCCGTGCGCGGGCGCCAGCGCGTCCATGTACCTGCGCTGGCGGCGCCTGCTGCCGCGATGGATCGAGGTCGTGCCCGTCGAGCTGCCGGGCCGCGGCGCGCGCATGGGCGAGCCCTTCGTCGAGAACTTCGATGCGCAGGTCGAACGCATCTGCGTCGAGCAGGCGCGGGCCATGCAGGGCGGCTTCGTGCTCTTCGGCCACAGCATGGGCGCCTTGCTGGCCTGCGGCGTCGCCCAGCGGTTGCGCGCGCTGGGCCGGCCGTTGCCGCGCGCGCTGCTCGCCTCGGGCAGTCCGGCGCCGTCGCAGCGCGACCCCGCCCGGCTGCCCGACACGCACGACGACGCCGCGCTCACCGCCGACCTGCGCAAGCAGGGCGGCACGCCCGAAGAGGTGTTTGCCAGCGCCGAGCTGATGCGCATGACCCTCGACACGCTGGGCGCCGACTACCGCGTCTGCGAGAGCTTCAGCTACACGGCCGAAGCGCCCTTGCCGATGCCCCTGCACGTCTTCGCGGGCCGCCAGGACGACATCGACGCGCAGCGCATCGAGGCCTGGTCGGCGCATGCGGGCGGCGCGTTCACGCTCGACTGGTTCGACGGCGGCCACTTCTTCCTGCGCCAGCATGAAGCGGCGTTTCTCGACGCCCTGACGCGGCGCCTGGCCCGGGTCCAAGCCCAGGCGCAGGCCGCGGCCGTGGCTGGAGGGCGGCATGCGCCTCATGCCCTGGCATGACGCCTTGCCGGGGGGCATGGAGGTGCATCGCCTGGATTTCGACCTGACTCGCGACGACTGCGACGAATGGGCCGTGCTGACGCTGGCCGAGCGCGAACGCGCCTGCCGTTTCGTTCGGCGCGCCGACCGCGTGCGCTTCGCCGCCACCCGCGCCGCCGCCCGCCGGCTGCTGGCGCGCTGCATCGGTTGCGGCGCCGCCGAGGTGCCGCTGTCGCCCGGCGTGCACGGCAAGCCCTTCGTCGATGCGGCCGGCGAGATGCCGCTGTTCAACGTGTCCCATTCGGGCGGCCACGCGCTGATCGTCGTGGCCGACGTGCGCGAGGTGGCCGAGGTGGGCATCGACATCGAGCACTGCCGCGACGACGTCGACACCGAGGCCATTCTCGAGATGGCTTTCACCGCGCAGGAGTCGCGCGAAGTGCGCGAGGCGCAAGACCCGCTTCGTGCGCTTTACACGCGCTGGGTCGGCAAGGAAGCCTTGTTGAAGGCCGTGGGGGTGGGCGTGCCCGAGCACCTGCTGTGCGTGGGCATTCAGCCGCAGGCCGACGGTGGCCTGGCCGTCGCGTCCGGCGTGCCCGGGTGGGCCGCCTTCAGCGCCATGGCGGTGCCGGCCCCCGACGGCTATGCCGCCGCATTGGCATGGCGTGCCAGGGCACCCGGATGAGCAAAAGCAGCCGGCGCTGCGCCGGTTGCGACCTTTGCCTTTTTTTCAATGGACATGGAGTGAGCGAGATGGCACGCACGCCGACAACAACACCGAACGAGGGGCATCCGGCGTCCGCGAACTTCGTGGCGCACCTGCAGGCGCTGGCGCAGGCCCGGCCCGACGAAGTCTGGCTCACGGTGGTGGGCGAAGCCGACGGCGCCTGCGTGGAGAAGCAGGTGACCTACGCCGCGTTCTCTGCGCGCGTGCGCGCGCTGGCGGCCCGCCTGCAGCAGCAGTTCGCCAAGGGCGAGCGCGCGCTCGTCATGCTCGACAACGACGACCACTACGCCGTGAGCATGCTCGCGTGCTTCCATGCCGGCGTGATCGCGGTCCCCGTGTTTCCGCCCGAATCCATGCGGCCTCAGCACCTGGCGCGCCTGGCAGGCATTGCGCTCGATTCGCAGGCCCGCTGCGTGCTCACCTCCGCGTCGATGCTCGCCTCGATGGCGGACGCTTCGGCGTCGTTCGCGCAGGCGTCGATGGTCGCGGTCGACACGGTGGACATCGCGCTCGCAGCGTCATGGACGCCGTTCTCGCCCGCGAGCGACGACCCGGCGTTCCTGCAGTACACCTCGGGCTCGACCTCCGCGCCCAAGGGTGTGATCGTGACGCACGGCAACCTCATGGCCAACGAGCGCGCCATCCGCGACGGCATGGGCATCGGGCCCGGCGACAAGTTCGTCTCGTGGGCGCCGCTGTACCACGACATGGGCTTGATCGGCGGCCTCCTGCAGCCGCTGTACAGCGGCATTGCGCTGGTGCTGGCCTCGCCGCGCTACTTCCTCGAAAGCCCGGTGCGCTGGCTCGAGCTCATCTCGCGCCACCGCGCCACGCTCAGCGGCGGCCCCGACTTCGCCTACCGACTGTGCCTGGACCGCGTGAAGGGCGCGCGGCTCGCGGGGCTCGACCTGTCGTCGTGGCGCGTGGCCTACACCGGCGCCGAGCCCGTGCGCGCGGACACCGAAGCCGAATTCATCGAACGCTTCGCGCCCGCGGGTTTCGATCCCGGCGCCGTGTACCCCTGCTACGGCCTGGCCGAGGCGACGCTGTTCGTCACCGGTGGACGGCGCGGCGGCGGGCTGGTCGCGCCTGCTTTCTCCGCCGATGCGCTGGCCAGGGGGCAGGGCGTGGAAAGTGCGGACGGCATGCCACTGGTGGGCTGCGGGGCCGTGCCCGCCGGGCACGCGGTGCGCATCACCGACCCCGCTTCGCTCGCCGCGCTGGACGACGGCAGCGTCGGCGAAATCTGGGCCGGCGGACCGAGCATCTGCGCCGGCTACTGGGGCAAGCCCGAGGAAACGCAGCAGACCTTCGTCGCGCATGAAGGCCGCCGCTGGCTGCGCACCGGCGACCTGGGCTTCCAGCATGCGGGGCAGCTCTATGTGACGGGCCGCATCAAGGACCTGATCATCGTGCGCGGCCACAACATCTATCCGCAGGACATCGAGCGCACCGTCGAGGCCGAGGTGGAAGCCGTGCGCAAGGGCCGCGTGGCCGCGTTCGCGGTGGCGGGTTTGCAGGGCGAAGGCATCGGCGTGGCGGCCGAGGTGTCGCGCAGCATGCAGAAGCTGGTGCCGCCGCACGTGCTCGTCGATGCGCTGGGCGCGGCTGTGAGCGAGGTGTTCGGCGAAGCGCCGGCCGCCATCGTGCTGCTGAACCCGGGCGCGCTGCCCAAGACCTCCAGTGGCAAGCTGCAGCGCCAGGCCTGCCGCGCGGGCCTCGCGGCGCGCAGCCTGGACGCCTATGCGATCCACGAGCACGGCGGCTTCACGCTCGGCGGCAGCGCTTCGGGCCCGTCGGAAGCGCCGGTGCTCGACGAGGTCGCGCAATCGGTCGCCGGCATCTGGAAGCAAGTGCTCAAGTGGCCCGAAGAACGTGCGCTGCTGCCCGACGCGCACTTCTTCACCTCGGGTGGAAATTCGCTGGCCGGCGTTCAGGCGTGTGCGCGCATCGCGCGGTGCTGGAACATCGCGTTCGACCTGCGCGACCTCTTCGAGCAGCCCCGGCTGAGCGCCTGCGCCGACATCGTGCGCAGCCGCAAGGACCATCCGCGCCAGGTGCTCGCGCTGGCGCCCATCGAGCCGCTGTCGGCCGAGCAGCGGCTGCGGCCCCTGCCGCTGTCGCACGCACAGGCGCGCCAGTGGTTCCTGTGGAAGCTCGCGCCGCACAGCACGGCGTACCACATGAGCGGCGCGCTGCGCCTTTCGGGTGCCCTCGATGCCGCCGCGATGCATGCGGCCTTCGAAGACCTGGCCGCGCGCCACGAGTCGCTGCGCACGGTGTTCCTGGCCGGCGCCGACGGCGAGGCCGGGCAACTGGTCAGCCCGTCGTGGGCGCCGCTGCTGAACCTCGTCGACCTGCGCCACCTCGCGCTCGAAGAGCGCGAAGCGCGCGCCGACGAGGAAGTGCAGCGCCTGCACGCCACACCCTTCGACCTGACGCAGGGCCCGCTCGTGCGCGTGGCGCTGCTGCGCCTTTCGGATGCCGTGCACCTGCTGGTGGTGGTGATGCACCACATCGTGTCGGACAGCGCGTCGATGCAACTGCTGCTCGACGAGCTCGCGGCCGGCTATGCCGCGCGGCTGCGGGGCGACATGCAGCGCCATGCGGGCGCGCGCATCCAGTACGTCGACCACGCGGCATGGCAGCGCGCCTGGCTGGCTGGCGGCGAGGGCGCGCGGCAGCTGGCGTGGTGGCGCACGCAACTCGGTGAAGACCATCCCGTGCTGGCGCTGGCGACCGACCACCCGCGCACCGCGCGCATCGGCTACCGCGCGGCGCGGCACAGCGTCGAGGTGCCCGCGGCCCTGCTGAACGGCTTGCGCCGGTCGGCCGCGAGCGAGGGTGCGACGCTCTTCATGGTGCTGCTGGCCGGCTTCCAGGCGCTGCTGCACCGCTGCACCGGGCAGGAAGACATTCGCGTCGGCGCACCGGTGGCGAACCGCGGCCGGGTCGAGGCTGAAAGTGTCATCGGCTTCTTCGTCAACACGCTGGTGTTGCGCAACCGGGTCGGCGCGCGCATGCGCCTGTCGGAGGTCGTGAAGCAGGCCAGGGAAGCCGTGCTCGGCGCGCAGACGCACCAGGACCTGCCGTTCGAACAATTGGTCGAGGCCCTGCAGCCGCAGCGCAGCCTGGGCCAGAGCCCGTTGTTCCAGGTGATGTTCAACCACCTGGTCGAGGACTACCGGGCGCTGGCGCAACTGCCGGGGCTCGAGGTGGCGCATCACGCATTGCCCGATGGCGAGGCGCAGTTCGAGCTGGTGCTCGAAGCGCGCGAGACGCCGGGTGGGCAGTTGACGGTGGACTTCGTCTATGCGGCCGAGTTGTTCGACAGGGAGACGATCGAGCGGATGGCGGGGCACTACCTGGCGGTGCTGGGGGCGCTGGCTGTTCAGCCCGAACTGGCGGTGGGCGATGTGGCGCTGGTGAGTGCGCCCGAACGCGCGCAGCTGACGGCTTGGAGCGAGAACAATCGCCGTCACGAGGGCGCGCAGCCCGTGCACCGGCAGATCGAGGCGCATGCGAAGTTGCAGCCTTCTGCACCTGCGCTGGTCTTCGGTGACGAGGCGCTGAGTTACTCGGAACTCAATGCGCGTGCGAACCGGCTGGCACATCGCCTGGTTGCCTTGGGCGTAGGCCCCGATGTGCTGGTCGGTATCTGCGTGGAACGCTCCACCGAGATGATGGTGGGCATCCTTGCGGTGCTGAAGGCCGGTGGGGCCTACGTTCCGCTCGATCCCGACTACCCGGCGGACCGGCTGGCTTACATGGTCGAGGACAGCGGCATTGCGTTGCTGCTGACCCAGAGCAGCTTGCGCTCGCTGATTCCCAGTGCCGAAGCGCTTCGGGTGCTGGAACTCGACACGCTCGATACGTCGTCCGAGTCGGATGCCAATCCGCAGGTCAACCTGCACGGCGAACACCTCGCCTACGTCATCTACACCTCGGGCTCCACAGGCCGTCCCAAGGGCGCGGCCATCAGGCAGCAAGCGCTGTTCAGCTGCATGGCCTGGATGCAGGAGTTCTACACGCTGGAAGGCGCCGACACCGTCCTGCACAAGGCGCCCTTCGGCTTCGACGTGTCGGTGTGGGAGATGTTCTGGCCGCTGACTTCCGGTGCAAGGCTGGTCATTGCCAACCCCGGAGATCACCGCGACCCGGTTCGCCTGGTCGAACTGATCCAGAAGCACCAGATCACGACGCTGAACTTCGTGCCCTCGATGCTGCAAGCCTTCCTGGCCTATGAGGGCATCGAAGCCACGACCAGGCTCAAGCACATCATCTGCGGCGGAGAGGCGATGGCGGCTGCCACGCAGAAGGAGGCGCTTCAACGCCTGAGCGGCGCGACCTTGCAGAACCTGTACGGGCCGACGGAAACCACGATCCACGTCACCCAGTGGACGTGCCGAGATGACGGCAGCACCCAGGTGCCGATAGGCCGGCCGATCAGCGACACACAAGCGCATGTCCTCGACGAGAGCTTGAACGAAGTACCGGCAGGCGTGGCTGGCGAGCTGTACCTGGGCGGCATCAACCTCGCACGGGGCTACCTGAAGCGGGCGGGCCTGACTGCCGAGCGGTTCATCGCAACAGAAAGCGGAAACAGGCTGTACCGCACGGGTGACCTCGTGCGCTGGAACAACGAAGGCCAGCTGGAGTACCTGGGCCGCATCGACCACCAGGTGAAGGTGCGGGGATTCCGCATCGAGCTGGGGGAGATCGAAGCGCAACTGCAGTCCCAACCCGAAGTGCGTGAAGCAGTCGTCGTAGCCAACGAAGGCCCATCCGGCGCAAGGCTCGTGGCCTACGTCTCAGGGCAAGCCATCGACACTGCGACGCTGCGCGAGCGCCTCGGAGAATCATTGCCCGACTACATGGTCCCCAGCGTGATCATGGTGCTCGACGCATTGCCCCTGAACGCCAACGGCAAGGTAGACCGCAAGGCGCTCCCCGCCGCCACCGTCACCAGCGACAAACCCTACGAAGCCCCCCAGGGCCACATCGCGGAAACCGTCGCCGCCATCTGGGCCGAAGTCCTGCAGATGGACAAGGTCGGCATCCACGACAACTTCTTCGACCTCGGCGGGCATTCGCTGCTGGTGGTCCGCGTGCACCGCCTGCTGGAAGACAGGCTGCGCACCACGCTGCCGCTGGTGCAGCTTTTCAAGTACCCCACGGTCGGTTCGCTCGCCCAGTGGATGGCGCGTGGCGCCGCCGCACCCGCCGTGTCGACCGCGGCCGGTGACGACCGCGCGCTGCGCCAGCGCGCCGCCTTGCTTCAACGCCGCAACGCCGCGGAAAGAGTCAACTGATGCACACCCTCGACGCCCCCACCGAACCGTCCACCGTCGGCGCCACCACCGGCATCGAGATCGCCATCGTCGGCATGGCCGGCCGCTTCCCCGGCGCCGACGACGTCGACGCGCTGTGGCGCAACGTCCGTGACGGCGTGGAGTCCGTGGCCGGCTTCACCGACGCGCAACTGCGTGCGCAGGGCGTGTCGCAGGAACTGCTCGACGACCTCGCGTACGTGAAGGCCGGCACGCAGTTCAAGGGATTCGACCAGTTCGACGCCGGCTTCTTCGGCTATTCGCCGCGCGAGGCCGAGTACCTCGACCCGCAGCAGCGCATCTTCCTGGAGTGCGCCTGGGCCGCGCTGGAGCACGCGGGCTGCGACGCGCACACGTGGCCGGGCAAGGTCGGCGTGTACGCGGGCGAGGGCCCCAACCTGTACCTCATGCGCCACCTGCTGCCCGCCTTCGGCCTGGGCGACGGGCGGGGCATTGCCGACCTGCTGGGCCTCATGAGCGGCAACTCCGGCGGCTCGCTGTGCACGCGCGTGGCCTACAAGCTGAACCTGCGCGGCCCGGCCGTCACGGTGCAGACCGCCTGCTCGACCTCGCTCGCCGCGGTGCACACCGCCTGCCAGGCGCTGCTGGGCTACGACTGCGACATGGCGCTGGCCGGCGGCGTGTGGCTCAACCTGCTGCAGGACGGCGGCTACCTGTATCAGCAGGGCGCCATCCTTTCGCCCGACGGCCACTGCCGCGCCTTCGACGAAAAGGCCGCGGGCACGGTCATCGGCAGCGGCGCCGGCCTGGTGGTGCTCAAGCGCCTGGACGACGCGCTGCGCGACGGCGACACCATCCACGCCGTCATCAAGGGCAGCGCCGCCAACAACGACGGCGCCGACAAGGTCGGCTTCACCGCGCCCAGCGTGAACGGGCAGGCCGAGGTGATTCGCGCGGCCCAGCTGATTGCCGGTGTGGGCGCCGAGTCCATCGGCTACATCGAGGCGCACGGCACGGGCACGGTGCTGGGCGACCCCATCGAGCTGGCGGCGCTCACGCAGGCCTTCCAGGCCGGCGCCGGGGGCGCAAAGCACTGCGCCGTCGGCTCGGTGAAGACCAACATCGGCCACCTCGACGCGGCCGCCGGCGTCGCCGGGCTCATCAAGACGGTGATGGCGCTGAAGCACCGCACGCTGCCGGCCAGCCTGCATTTCGAGCGGCCCAACCCGCAGATCGATTTCGCAGGCAGCCCGTTCTACGTCAACGCCACGACGAAGCCCTGGCCCGCCGGTGCCACGCCGCGCCGCGCCGGTGTCAGCTCGTTCGGCATCGGCGGCACGAATGTGCATGTGGTGCTCGAAGAGGCGCCGGCCGCCAGGCCCGCCGCAGCGCAGCCGTCCGGCTGGCAGGTGCTGCCGCTGTCGGCGCGCAATGCTGCCGCGCTGCAGGAGGCCGGGCAGCAACTGGGCCGCCATCTCGAAGCCTCGGCCGACCAGCCGCTGGCCGACATCGCGCACACGCTGCAAAGCGGCCGCCGCCCGATGGCGTTGCGCGCCGCGGTGGTCGCCGACAGCCATGGGCTGGCCGCGCAGGCGCTGCTCGCGCCCGAGAGCGGCTTCGAGCAGGTGCTTCGCGCACCCGCCGCCGCCCCCGAGGTCGCCTTCCTGTTCCCCGGCGGCGGCACGCAGCACGCGAACATGGGCGCCGCGCTGTACCGCGACGACCCGGTGTTCCGCTGCGAGGTCGACCGCTGCTGCGCGCTGCTGAACGACACGGTGGGCATGGACCTGCGCCAGCTGATCTACCCCGCGGCCGGCGCGGAAGCCGCGGCGGACCAGAAGCTCTCGTGCATCGAGTACACCCAGCCCGCACTCTTCATCGTCGAGTACGCGATGGGCCGTGCGTGGATGGCGCGCGGCGTGCAGCCCACCGTCATGCTGGGCCACAGCCTCGGCGAGTACGTGGCCGCCTGCCTGGCCGGCGTGTTCAGCCTGGAGGACGCGCTGCGCATCGTCACCGCGCGTGGGCGCCTCATGCAGTCGATGCCCGCCGGTGCCATGACGGCCGTCGCGCTGACCGAAGCCGGGCTCGCGCCTTTCCTGGCCGCCGGCTGCGACATCGCCGCCATCAACGGCGAACAGCTGTGCGTGCTCGCCGGTCCGCTGCAGGCCATCGAGGCGGCCGAGCAGCAGCTGTTCGCGCGCGGCCTCATGCCGCGCCGCCTGCACGTCGCCATCGCGTCGCACTCCGCCATGACCGAATCGATCGTGGCCGAACTGCAGCAAATGGTGGCGTCGGTTGCGCGCCATGCGCCGCGCATCGCGTTCATCTCCAACGTCACGGGCCTGCCGATCACGGCGGAGCAGGCGGTGGATCCGGTGTACTGGGGCCTGCACCTGCGCAGCACGGTGCGCTTCGCCGATGGGTTGTCCGCGCTGCTCGGCACGGCCGGGCGCGTGCTGCTCGAGGTCGGTCCCGGCGAAACACTGGCCGGCCTGGCGCGGCAGCATCCGCTGGCCGCGTCGGCCGCGGGCATCTGGGCGAGCCAGGCGCATCCGCAGCAGCAGGCGCGCAATGCGCGGCAACTGGCCAGCGCGACCGGCGCGCTCTGGTGCTCCGGCGTCGACATCGACTGGGCCGCCTGCCGCGCGGGCCAGCCGCGCCGGCAGGTGCCGTTGCCGAGCTACCCGTTCCAGCGGCAGTCGTACTGGGTGGAGGCGGGCCGCTTCGAGCGCGCCGCGCCAGTGGCCGAAGGCGCGGCGGCCAACGCCTTCTACGTGCCGACCTGGACGCGCACCGAGCCGCAGCGCGCGCAGCGCAGCCCGGCGCCCGCAGGCACCTGCACGCTGGTCTTCGGCGAAACGCGCAGCCTCACCGACCGGCTGATTTCCCATCTGCACCAGGGCGCCGACGCGCACCCCGTGGTGTGGGTGGAGCAGGGCCCGGCCTTCGTCGAGATCAGCCCGCGCCACTACGCTGTGCGCCCCGGCGAGCGCGCCGACCATGCGCAGGTGCTGCGCAAGGTGCAGGCCGAGCTGGGCCCCGTCTCCAGGGTCTTTCATCTGTGGGGCGTGGACGACGAACTGGCGCCGCCTGCGCAGTCCGCCGACGTGCTGGAGCGCGGCTTCTTCAGCCTGCTGGCCCTGGCGCAGGCGCTGGACGGCACCACGGCCGGCAGCGAGCGCGCGCTGGCCCTGCAGGTCGTTGCCACCCAGATGGAGGACGTCACGGGCCTGGAGCCCCTGTGCCCCGAGAAAGCCACGCTGTTCAGCCTGGCCAAGGTGATCGGGCAGGAGTACCCGCACATCGACTGCCGCGTCGTCGACGTGGTGCTGCCCGTGGCCGGCAGCGACGCCGAGGCGTGGCTGGTGCGGCAACTGGCGGCCGACCCGCCACCCCGCGGCAGCGAGCCGCTGGTGGCGTACCGCGGGCCGCACCGCTGGGTGAAGGCCTACGAGCCGCTGGCCCTGCCGGCGCGCGGCGAAGGACCGCACCAGCGCTTTCGCACGCAGGGCGTGTACCTGGTCACCGGCGGCTTCGGCGGCGTGGGCCTGTCGGTGGCGCGCCACCTGGCGCAGGCGTGGCAGGCGAAGCTGGTGCTGCTCGGTCGCACGCCGCTGCCCGAGCGCGGCGCGTGGGAGGCGCAGGCCGCCGCGCCCGAGCAGCCCGCAGCCTTGCGCCGGAAGCTGCTGCAGCTGATCGAGCTCGAAGCGCTGGGCGGCGAAGTGCTCGTGCTCTGCGCCGACGTGGCCGATGCCGCGCAGATGCAGGCCGCCACCGCGCAAGCCCGCGCGCGCTTCGGCGCCATCCACGGCGTGATTCACGCGGCGGGCCATGCCAGCAGCGGCATGATCGGCCAGCGCACGCGCGCCCTGGTCGACGCCGTGTTCGCGCCCAAGCTGCGCGGCACGCAGGCGCTGCTGGCGGCCGTGCGCGACGACGCACCCGATTTCGTGCTCTTGTGTTCGTCCATCTCCAGCATGGCCGGCGGCCTTGGCAAGAGCGACTACGCCGCGGCCAACGCCTACCTCGACGCACTGGCCGCGCAGGCAAGACGCGGCGCCGGCTGCCCCGTCATCTCGGTCAACTGGGACGCCTGGCGCGACCTGGGCATGGCCGCGGGCATGGTGCTGCCCGAAGGCGTGGGCATGAGCGGCCCCGAGGGCGCGCTGGCGCTGGAACGCATCGTCAACGGACCGGCGCACGCGCAGGTGCTGATCTCGACGACCGACCTCGCGCAGCGCCTGGGCGAGCTCGACAGCGGCATGCTCGAACTGATCGAGAACGGCCCGCTGGCCCACGCCACGCGCCTGTCGCGCGAATCGCGCCGCAACCACCCGCGCCCCGCGCTGGCCACGGCTTACGTCGCCCCCGAAGGCGAGCTGGAAGCCGGCCTCGCCGACGTGTGGCAAGACATGCTGGGCATTGCCGCCGTCGGCGTGCATGACAACCTGTTCGAGCTGGGCGGCGACTCGCTGCTGGCCATCCAGATCCTGGCGCGCGTGCGCAAGGCCTACGAGATCGAACTGCACCCCGCCGCATTTTTCAAGGCGCCCACCGTCGCCGACCTGGCCTTGCTGGTCGAGACGCGGCTGATCGAAGAGATCGAGGGCAACGGCCCCGCCGACCCCGCCGACCCCGCCGACCCCACTGATGCCGCACCGGACCGCCTGTCCGCCACCGTCTGAAGAAAAGCCCCCATGCCCGACATCCAGGATCTCTCCGCACGCCGTGCCAACCTCAGCGCGGAACAGCGCGCCCGCCTGCAGCAGCGGCTGCGCGGCGCGGGCACCGGCGCGCGCCAGGACGGGAGCGCGATCTCCCCGCGCCCCGAGCGCGATCGCGGCCGCGCGCCGCTGTCCTTCGCGCAGCGCCGCCAGTGGTTCCTGTGGAAGCTGGACCCGGCGCGCACGGCCTACCACCTGAGCGGCGGACTGGTGTTGACCGGCCCGCTCGACACCGACGCGCTGTGCGCGGGCCTGCAGGCGCTGGTGGACCGTCACGAGTCGCTGCGCACCGTCTTTCGCGAGGAAGGCGACGGCGGTGCGGCGCAAGTCATCCAGCAGGGCCTGACCGTCGAGCTGCCCCGCATCGACCTGAGCGCGCTGGACACCGCGGCACGCGAACAGGGTGTGCGCGCCGAGGTGCGGCGCATTCGCACCGAGCCCTTCGACCTCACGCGCGGCCCGCTGATGCGCGCGGTATTGCTGAAGACCGGCGAGCAGACGCACCAGCTGCTGGTGGTGATGCACCACGTCGTGTCCGACGGATGGTCGGTGCAGCTCTCGCTCGACGAACTCGCCGCGCAGTACGCCGCGCGCGTGCAAGGCCGCTCACCGGCGCTAGCGGCGCTGCCGGTCCAGTACGCCGACTACGCCGTGTGGCAGAACCAGTGGCTGGACGGCGGCGAGGGCGAACGCCAGCTGGCCTGGTGGCGCGACCACCTGGGCACGGAGCAGCCGGTGATCTCGCTGCACACCGACCGGCCGCGCAATGCCGATGGGCGCTATGGCTCGGCGCGCATCACCGCCGCCTTGCCGGCAGACACCGTTGCGCGGCTGCGCCAGCAGGCCCGGGGACAAGGCGCCACGCTGTTCATGGCGTTGCTCGCGGGCTTCAATGCGCTGCTGTTCCGGCACACCGGGCAGACCGATGCGCGCGTGGGGGTGCCCATTGCCAACCGCAACCGCGCGGAGACGGCGGGCGTGATGGGCTTCTTCGTCAACACGCAGGTGCTGCGTTCGCGGATGAGGGCGCGCACCACGCTGGCCGAGCTGCTCGTGCAGACGCGCGACACCGCCATCGGCGCGCAGACCCACCAGGACCTGCCGTTCGAACAGTTGGTCGGCGCGCTGCGGCCCGAACGCAGCCTGAGCGCGAATCCGCTGTTCCAGGTGATGTTCAACCACGTGCGGCGCGACCACCGCTCTCTGGCCGAGTGGCCGGGCGTGTCGGTGGAGCGGCTGGACTTCGAGGAGGAAGACGCGCAGTTCGAGTTGACGCTGCAGACGCTGGAGTTCGAGGATGGGCGGGTCGAGGCCACCTTCTTGTATGCGGCGGAGCTGTTCGACAGGGAGACGATCGAGCGGATGGCGGGGCACTACCTGGCGGTGCTGGAGGCGTTGGTTGTAGAGCCTGAGGTGGCGGTCGGCGATGTGGCGCTGGTGAGTGCGCCCGAACGCGCGCAGCTGGCGGCTTGGAGCGAGAACAATCGCCGTCACGAGGGCGCACAACCCGTGCACCGACAGATCGAGGCGCATGCGAAGTCGAAGCCATTGGCGCCTGCGCTGGTCTTCGGCGACGAGGCGCTGAGTTATTCGGAACTCAATGCGCGTGCGAACCGTCTTGCGCATCGCCTGATCGTCTTGGGCGTGGGTCCGGACGTGCTGGTCGGCCTCTGCGTGGAGCGCTCCACCGAGATGATGGTGGGCATCCTTGCGGTGTTGAAGGCGGGTGGTGCGTACGTACCCCTTGACCCTGACTACCCGGCGGACCGCCTCTCCTACATGGTCGAAGACAGCGGCATTGCGTTGCTGCTGACCCAGAGCAGCTTGCGTTCGCTGATTGCCGGCGTCGAAGCGCTTGAAGTGCTGGAACTCGACACGCTCGACACGTCGTCCGAGCCGGATGCCAACCCGCAGGTCAACCTGCACGGCGAACACCTCGCCTACGTCATCTACACCTCGGGGTCCACGGGCCGTCCCAAGGGCGCGGCCATCAGGCACCAAGCGCTCTTCAGCTGCATGGCCTGGATGCAGGAGTTCTACACGCTGGAAGGCAAGGACACGGTCCTTCACAAGGCGCCCTTCGGCTTCGACGTGTCCGTATGGGAGATGTTCTGGCCGTTGACCTCCGGTGCAAGGCTGGTCATTGCCAACCCCGGAGATCACCGCGACCCGGTGCGCCTGGTAGAACTGATCCGGAAGCACCAGATCACGACGCTGAACTTCGTGCCCTCGATGCTGCAAGCCTTCCTGGCCTACGAGGGCATCGAGGCCACGACCAGGCTCAAGCACATCATCTGCGGCGGAGAAGCGATGCCGGCAGCCACGCAGAAGGAGGCGCTTCAACGCCTGAGCGGCGCGACCTTGCAGAACCTGTACGGCCCGACGGAAACCACGATCCACGTGACGCAGTGGACTTGCCGAGATGACGGCAGCACCCAGGTGCCGATAGGCCGGCCGATCAGCGACACACAAGCGCATGTCCTCGACGAGAGCCTGAACGAAGTCCCTGCCGGTGTCGCTGGCGAGCTGTACCTGGGCGGCATCAGCCTCGCACGCGGTTACTTGAAGCGGGCGGGCCTGACTGCCGAGCGGTTCATTGCAGCCAACGACGGAAAACGCCTGTACCGCACAGGCGACCTGGTTCGCTGGAACAACGAAGGCCAGCTGGAGTACCTGGGGCGCATCGACCACCAGGTGAAGGTGCGGGGCTTCCGCATCGAGCTGGGCGAGATCGAAGCGCAACTGCAAGCCCAGCCCGAAGTGCGTGAAGCAGTCGTCGTAGCGAGCGAAGGCCCATCGGGCGCAAGGCTCGTGGCCTACGTCTCGGACAACGACATCGACACGGCGACGCTCAGGGAACGCCTTGCCGAGACGTTACCGGACTACATGGTCCCCAGCGTGATCATGGTGCTCGACGCACTCCCGCTCAACGCCAACGGCAAGGTAGACCGCAAGGCACTGCCGGCGCCGGAGTTCACCAGCGACCGAGCGTACGAAGCTCCCGAGGGGGAAGTCGAGCAAGCGCTTGCGACGATCTGGGCCGACGTCCTGGGCGTGCCCCGCGTAGGCCGCACCGACAATTTCTTCGAGCTCGGCGGCGACTCCATCCTCAGCCTCAAGGTCACCGCGCGCGCGGCTCGGGCCGGCGTGCACCTGACGCCTCGCCAGATGTTCGAACACCAGAGCGTGGCGCGCATCGCGCATGCGCTCCAGGCCGGCCGCCCCGCGGAAACGCAGGCGATTCCCGTGCTGGATGCGGCGCAGCGCGCCGGCAGACTGGCCTTGTCGCACGCACAGATGCGCCAGTGGTTCCTGTGGCAGCTCGATCCGTCGAGCACCGCGTACCACATCAGCGGCGCGCTGAAGCTCGTGGGCCGGCTCGATGCCGCGGCCGTGCGTGCGAGCTTCGACGCGCTGGTGCAGCGCCACGCGTCGCTGCGCACCGTGTTCCGCGCCGACGCGCAGGGCCTGGCCGAGCAGGTCGTCCAGGAAGCCGGCCCGCTCGAACTGGCAACGGTCGACCTTGCCGCGTGGCGCACCGGGGCCGAGCGCGAAGTGCGCAGCCGCGAAGAGGCGCTGCGCCTGAGCCACACGCCTTTCGACCTGGCCGCAGGCCCGCTGCTGCGCGTCGGGCTGATCCGCCTCGCAACGGACGAACACCTGCTCGTCGTGGTGATGCACCACATCGTGTCCGACGGCTGGTCGATGCAGGTGCTCGTCGACGAATTCGTGGCGCACTACCGCGCCCATGTGCAGGGCGCCGCGGTCGTGCTGCCGCCGTTGCCGATCCAGTACGCCGACTACGCCGCGTGGCAGCGCGACTGGCTCGAAGCCGGCGAACGCGACCGCCAGCTGGCGTACTGGACCCACCACATCGGCACCGGGCAGCCCGTGCTGCAGCTGCCCACCGACCACGCCAGAAAGGCCGACGGCCGCTACAGCGCCGCGCGGCACGGCTTCGAACTGCCGGGCGATCTGGTGCAGCGCCTGCAACGGCGCCTGCAGGGCCAGGGTGCCACGCTGTTCATGGGTCTGCTGGCTGGCTTCCAGGTGCTGCTGAGCCGCTACACCGGCGAGCCCGACATCCGCGTGGGCGTGCCCGTGGCCAACCGCCACCGTGCGGAGACCGAAGGCGTCATCGGCTTCTTCGTCAACACGCAGGTGCTGCGCAACGTGCTCGACGGGCGCGAGAGCCTGGCGCGCGTGCTGGCCCGCGCGAAAGACGCGGCGTTGGGCGCGCAGGCGCACCAGGACCTGCCGTTCGAGCAGCTGGTCGAAGCGTTGCAGCCCGAGCGCAGCCTGGGCGCCACCCCGCTGTTCCAGGTCATGTTCAATCACCAGCGGGGCGGCCTGAAGGCACTGCACCGGCTGCCCGGGCTCACGCTGACCGAATGCGACCTGGACGCGCAGGCGGCGCAGTTCGAGCTGACGCTGGAGACCAGCGAAGGCGACGACGGCCGCGTGACGGCCAGCCTGCGCTACGCGGCGGAGCTGTTCGCGCCGCAAACCATCGCGCGCATGGCGGGCCACTACCTCGCGGTGCTGGCGGCGTTGGCCGACTGCCCCGCGCAGGCGGTGGGCGACGTGGTGCTGCTGGCACATGCCGAGCGCGCCCAGCTCGCTGCGTGGGGCGCACCCGTGCAAGCAGCCGAAGCTGCCGGAGCGGCCGGAGCGGCCGGAGCGACCGCGGCGGCCGGAACGGCGCAACCCATCCACCGGCTGATCGAACGCCAGGCGCAGGCGCGCCCCGATGCGGTGGCACTGGTCTTCGGCGCGCAGACGCTGGGCTACGGCGAACTCAATGCGCAGGCCAACCGCCTTGCACACCGCTTGATCGCCCTGGGTGTGAGGCCCGAGACCCGGGTGGGCCTCGCGGTGGAGCGTTCGCTCGAGATGGTGGTGGGCATCCTGGCCATCCTGAAGGCCGGCGGCGCCTACGTGCCGCTGGACCCGGACTACCCCGCGGACCGCCTGGCCTTCATGGTGGCCGACAGCGGCATCGCACTGCTGCTCACGCAGGCCCACCTGCAGGCGCCCGCCATCGGCGCGCTTCAGGTGCTGTCGCTGGACACGCTCGACCTGTCCGCCGAGCCCGTCGCCAACCCCGAGGTCGGGCTGCACGCCGACAGCCTCGCCTACGTCATCTACACCTCCGGCTCCACGGGCCGGCCCAAGGGCGCGCAGCTTTGCCATCGCAACGTGAGCCGCCTGCTCGGCGCCACCGACGCGTGGTTCGGCTTCGGCCCCGACGACGTCTGGACGCTGTTCCACTCCTACGCCTTCGACTTTTCCGTGTGGGAAATCTTCGGGGCGCTGTGCACCGGCGGCAAGCTGGTGATCGTGCCGTTCTGGGTCAGCCGCTCGCCGGAGGACTTCCTGCAGCTGCTGCGCACGCAGCGCGTGACCGTGCTCAACCAGACGCCTTCGGCCTTCGGGCAACTGGCCGGCTTGCCGCAGTCGCACGAAGGCGGCCTGGCGCTTCGCGCGGTGATCTTCGGCGGCGAGGCGCTGGACCCGCAACGCCTGCGCGGCTGGATCGAGCGCCACGGCGACGACAGCCCCCGGCTGTTCAACATGTACGGCATCACCGAGACCACGGTGCACGTGACCTTCAGGCGCATCACCGCCGCCGACCTGGTGCAGGCGCGCAGCCCCGTGGGCATCGCGATTCCCGACCTGGGGCTGCGGGTGCTCGACGGGCAGCTCAACCCGATGCCGCTGGGCATCGCGGGCGAGCTGTACGTGTCGGGCGCCGGGCTGGCGCGCGGCTACCTGAACCGCGCAGGCCTGACGGCCGAGCGCTTCATCGCGGCGGAAGACGGCGCTCGCCTGTACCGCACCGGTGACCTGGTGAAGTGGAACCAGGAGGGCCAGCTGGAGTATCTGGGGCGCATCGACCACCAGGTGAAGGTGCGGGGCTTTCGCATCGAGCTGGGGGACATCGAGGCCGCCCTGCTGGCGCAGCCGGAGGTTCGCGAGGCGGTGGCACTCGCCAGCGAGGGCCCGGGGGGCACGCGGCTGGTGGGTTACGTGACCGCGCAGGGGGGCCGGGCGATCGACGCGGCCGCGCTGCGCGAGCGCCTGGGCGAGCTGTTGCCCGAGCACATGGTCCCGGCGGTGCTGGTGGTGCTGGGCGCGCTGCCGCTGACCCCGAACGGCAAGGTCGACCGCAAGGCGCTGCCGGCGCCGGAGTTTTTGCCCGGCAACGCGTACGAAGCGCCCAGGGGGGAGACCGAAGAACAGCTGGCCGCCGTCTGGGCCGAGGTGCTGGGCGTGGCGCGCGTGGGCCGCGACGACAACTTCTTCGAGCTGGGCGGGCACTCGCTGCTTTCCACGCGGCTGGTGGCGCGCCTGCATGCGGCCATGCCCGGCGGGCTCACGGTGCGTGACGTCTTCCAGTACCCGACCCTGGCCGCCATGGCCGAGCGGATGGCCGCGGCTCTTCGGGACAGTCCCGCGGCCCAGGCCCTTTCAGAAATCGATTCGCTGCTGGACAGCATGGAGACCGCCTGATGGAAACCGCAGCAACCCGTCGCATCGCCGAGCGCTTTTCGCGCCTGTCGAGCGAGCAGCGCCGCGTGGTGTACGAGGGCATCCGTTCCCGGGGCCTGACGCTCGGGCAGTTCCCCATCCTGCCGCGCGAGGACGCGGCGCGGCACCGCTGCCCCGTCTCCTATGCGCAGCTGCGCCAGTGGTTCCTGTGGCAGCTCGATCCGCAGAGCACGGCCTACCACATCAGCGATGCGCTCAAGCTCACGGGGCCGCTGGATGCGGACGCGGTGCACGCGAGCTTCAAGGCCTTGGTGGCACGCCACGAATCGCTGCGCACGGTGTTTCGCGCCGATGCCGACGGACTCGCCGAGCAGCTGATTCGCGACAGCGGCGAGCTCGACTTCACGCTGCTGGACCTGGGCGATGCGGATGCCGGCGCGCGCGAGGCCATGGCCCGGGACGCGGCGCGGCGCATCTGCCACACGCCCTTCGACCTGACGCAAGGGCCGCTGATGAGGGTGGCGCTGGTTCGGCTGGCGCCTGAAACGCACCTGCTGGTGCTGGTGATGCACCACATCGTGTCCGACGGCGGCTCGCTGCAGATCGTCGTGGACGAGTTCGTGGCGCAGTACCGCGCCTGCGTGCGGCACGAAGCGGTGGCGTTGCAGGCCATGCCGGTCCAGTACGCCGACTACGCGGTGTGGCAGCGGCATTGGCTGGAAGCCGGCGAGCAGGAACGCCAGCTGGCCTACTGGAAAGCGCAGCTCGGCGACGCGCAGCCTGTGCTGCAGCTGCCGCTGGACCGCGCCCGAAGGCCCGATGCCCGTTACGGCGCGGCCAGCCATCGGGTCGAACTGCCGGCGCTGCTGGTGGACGGCCTGCAGAAGCGGGCCCGCAGCCAGGGGGGCACGGTGTTCATGGTGCTGCTGGCCGGCTTCCAGGTGCTGCTCGGGCGCTGCAGCGGCCAGGAAGACATTCGCGTGGGCGTGCCGATTGCGAACCGCCACCGCATGGAAACCGAGGGCGTCGTCGGCTTCTTCGTCAACACGCAGGTGCTGCGCGCGGCGGTGGACAGCCGCAGCAGCCTGCTGCAGGTGCTGGCGCGCACGCAGGAGGCGGCACTGGGCGCGCAGATGCACCAGGACCTGCCGTTCGAGCAACTGGTCGAGGCCCTGCAGCCCGAGCGCATTCCGGGCGTGCAGCCGCTGTTCCAGGTGCTGTTCGATCACCAGCGCGCGGACTTCTCTGCCCTGGAAGGGCTGCCGGGGCTGGCGCTGGCGCCGTGGGACCTGGGCACCCAGGCCGCGCAGTTCGAGCTGATGCTGGTCACCGACGAAAGCCCCGACGGTCGGTTGCATGCGAAGTTCAGCTATGCGCCGGAGCTGTTCGATGCCTCGACCATCGAGCGCATGGCGGGCCACTACCTGGCGGTGCTGCAGGCCCTGGCGCAGCGCCCCGAGCAGACCGTGGGCGAGGTGGCGCTGCTGAGCGAGGCCGAAAGCGCGCAGCTGGTGGCCTGGGGAGCGAATGCGCAAGGCTTCGACCAGTCGACGCCAGTGCACCGCCTGATCGAGCGGCAGGCCGCGGCGCATCCCGACGCCGTGGCGCTGGCGCTCGGCGACCAGACGATGAGCTACGGCGAACTCAATGCCAGGGCCAACCGCCTCGCCCACCACCTGATCGGCCTGGGCGTGAAGGCGGAGACCCGGGTGGGCATCGCGGTGGAACGCTCCATGGAGATGGTGGTGGGCCTGCTGGGCATCCTGAAGGCCGGCGGCGCCTATGTGCCGCTGGACCCGGCGTACCCGCCCGAGCGGCTCGCCTACATGGTGCGCGACAGCGGCGTGGCGCTGCTGCTGACGCAAAGCCACCTGCAGTCGCTGGTGCCGGGTGCCGGGGCGCTGCGCGTGCTGGCGCTGGACACGCCGGACCTGCACGCGCAGCCGCAGGGCAACCCGCAGGTCGCGGTGCACGGCCAGAACCTTGCCTACGTGATCTACACCTCGGGCTCCACCGGCAGGCCCAAGGGCGCGCAGATGTGCCATGGCAACGTGACGCGGCTGCTGGACGCGACCGACGCCTGGTTCGGTTTCGGGCCGCAAGACACCTGGACCCTGTTCCATTCCTATGCCTTCGATTTCTCCGTCTGGGAGATCTTCGGGGCGCTGTGTACCGGCGGGACGCTGGTCATCGTGCCGTTCTGGGTCAGCCGCTCGCCGGAGGACTTCCTGCAACTGCTGCGGGCGCGCAAGGTGACGGTGCTCAACCAGACGCCGTCGGCGTTCGGGCAGTTGACCAGCCTGCCGCAGGCCTGGCGGAACGGCGGGGGCGGTGAGGGCGACCAGGACCGCCTGTCGCTGCGCGTGGTGATCTTCGGCGGCGAGGCGCTGGACCCGCAGCGGCTGCGCCAGTGGATCGCGCACCACGGCGACGACAGCCCGCAGCTCGTCAACATGTACGGCATCACCGAGACGACGGTGCACGTGACCTACCGCCGGATCACCGCGGCGGACCTGGACCGGCAACGCAGCCCGGTCGGCCTGGCGATTCCGGACCTCGGGCTGAGGGTGCTCGACGCGCAGCTGAACCTGGTGCCGGTGGGCGTGCCCGGCGAGCTGCACGTGTCGGGTGCCGGCCTCGCGCGCGGCTACCTGCACAGGGCCGCCCTGACGTCGGAGCGCTTCGTGGCGGCGTCAAACGGAGAGCGGCTGTACCGCACGGGCGACCTGGTGCGCTGGGACGCCGAAGGGCAACTGGCGTACCTGGGTCGCATCGACCACCAGGTGAAGGTGCGGGGCTTTCGCATCGAACTGGGAGAGATCGAGGCGCAGCTGCTGGCGCAGCCCGAGGTGCGTGAGGCCGTGGTGGTGGCCGACGAAGGCCCCGCCGGCACGCGCCTGGCGGGCTATGTGTCGGCGCAGGCGGGCCACGTGGCAGACGCTGCGCAGCTGAAGTCGCGGCTGGGCGAGGCCTTGCCCGACTACATGGTTCCCGCCGTGGTCATGGTGCTTGACGGGCTGCCGTTGAACACGAACGGAAAGGTCAACCGGCAGGCGCTGCCGGCGGCGGCGTTCACGAGCGAGCGGGCGTACGAGGCGCCCGTGGGCGAGCACGAGCACAAGCTCGCGGCCATCTGGGCCGACGTGCTCGGCGTGGAACGCGTGGGCCGCGAGGACAACTTCTTCGAGCTGGGCGGCCATTCGCTGCTGGCGCTGCGGCTGCTGGAGCGCATGCGCGCCCAGGGCCTGGCCGCGCAGGTGCGCACGCTGTTCCAGCAGCCCCGGCTCGGCGCCTTCGCGCAGGCGTTGGCGCAGGCGCCGGCGCGCGCCGAGGTGGTCGTTCCGGCCAACGGCATTCCGGCGGAGTGCCGGGCCATCGAGCCGCGGATGCTTACGCTGGTGGCGCTGGACGCGCCGCAGATCGCGCGCATCGAGGCGGCCGTGCCGGGCGGGGCCGCCAACATCCAGGACATCTACCCCCTGGTGCCCATGCAGGAGGGCATGCTCTTCCATCACCGCCTGCATGCCGAGGCGGATGCCTACGTCACGCTGAACAGCCTGAGCTTCGACAGCCGCGAAGGGCTGCTGCGCTTCGTCGCCAGCTTCAACGAGGTGATCGCGCGCCACGACATCCTGCGAACCGCCGTCATGTGGGAAGAACTCCCCGAGGCGGTGCAGGTGGTGCATCGCCAGGCCGCGCTCGAGCTCCAGTGGCTCGCCGATGCCGCGCCGGCCGGCGTGCGCATCGACGTGCGCAAGGCGCCGATGCTCGCGGCCGTCGCGGCCCATGACGCGCTGAACGCCCGCTGGCTGCTCCAGCTGTCCAGCCATCACCTGGTGGTGGACCACACCACGCTGGAACTGGTGGTCGAGGAAATCGCGCTGATCCAGCAAGGGCGGCGGGCCGAACTGTCGGCGCCCGTGCCGTTCCGGCGCTTCGTCGGCCAGGCCCGTCTGGACGGCGGCCAGGCCGGGCACCAGGCCTTCTTCAGCCAGATGCTGGCCGACGTGGAAGAGCCGACGGCACCCTTCGGCCTGCTCGACGTGCAGGGCGACGGCACCCGGGTGCGGGAGGCCTCGGTGGTGCTGGACACCGGGCTCGCGGCGCAGGTCAGGCACCAGGCGCAGGCGCACGGCGTGAGCGCCGCCGCGCTGTTCCACACGGCCTGGGCGATGGTGCTGGGCAAGACCGCGGGCCGGGACGACGTGGTGTTCGGCACCGTGCTGTTCGGCCGCATGCAGGGCGGCGCGAACGTGGACCGCGCGCTGGGCATGTTCATCAACACGCTGCCCGTGCGCATCCGGCTGGGAACGCAGGGCGTGCAGGCCTGCGTTCGACACACGCATGCGGCGCTGATCGAGCTGATGCACCACGAATACGCCAGCCTGTCGCTGGCGCAGCGCTGCAGTGGACTGCCGCAGCGCATGCCGCTGTTCACGGCGCTGCTGAACTACCGCTACGGCGCGCGGCAGGGCAAGCCGGCAAAGACTGTCGAAGCGGGCCCGCCGTGGGAGGGCATGCAGATCCTGGGCAGCAGGGAGCGCACCAACTATCCGGTCGAGATGGCGGTGGACGATCTGGGCGAGGGCTTTGCGCTGGCCGCGCAGATTCACGAATCGGTGGACGCCGGGCGCGTGTGCGGCTTGATGATCGCCGCCGTCGAGGCCATCGTGCAGGCCCTGGCGCAGCAGCCACGGCGGCGGGTCTGCGAACTCGAGCTGATGTCCGGCGGCGAGCAGCGCCAGCTCGCCGCGTGGGGCGAAAACACCGTGCGATACGACGGCGACCTGCCGGTGCACCGGCTGATCGAGCGCCAGGTTGCGCGCCAACCGCAGGCGGTCGCGCTGGTCTTCGGCGACCAGGCCCTGAGCTACGCGGAACTCAACGCACGGGCCAATCGCCTGGCCCATTGCCTGATCGCGCTGGGCGTGAAGCCGGAGGCCCGGGTAGGCATCGCGCTCGAGCGTTCCATCGACATGGTGGTGGGCGTGCTGGCGGTCCTGAAGGCCGGCGGCGCCTATGTGCCGCTGGACCCGGAACACCCGGCGGACCGGCTGGCCCACATGGTGGCCGAGAGCGGCATCGGGTGGCTGCTCACGCAGAGCCACCTGGGCGCCCTGTGGCCGCGCGGCGGGGCGCTTCGGGTGCTGGCGCTGGACACGCTGGACACCGGCGGCTGCGCCGATGCCAACCCGCAGGTCGCGCTGGACGGCGAGAACCTGGCCTACGTCATCTATACCTCCGGCTCCACCGGCAAGCCGAAGGGCGTGATGGTGCGGCACCGGTCGCTCAGCCACTTCATGCGCAGCATGAAGGACGCGCCGGGCATGGCACCGGACGACGTGCTGGTGGCGGTCACCTCGCTGTCGTTCGACATCGCGGCCCTGGAGCTGTACCTGCCGCTGCTGAGCGGCGCGCGCATCGTGCTGGCGTCGAGGGATGCCGTGCGAAGCGGCGGCGCGCTCGGCGAGCTCCTGCATGCCAGCGGTGCCACGGTGCTGCAGTCGACGCCCGCGGGCTGGCGGCTCTTGCGGGCCACCGGGTGGAACGGCAGCCGGCGCGCGAACTTCAAGGGCCTGTGCGGCGGAGAAGCGCTGCAGCAGGACCTGGCCGACGACCTGCTGGCGCTCGGTGTCGAGCTGTGGAACATGTACGGTCCCACCGAAACGACGATCTGGTCCACGGCCGCGCGGGTTCGCGGCACGCCGCGCATCGGCGGGCCGATCGCGGCCACGACGCTCCACGTGCTGGACGGGTTCCTGAACCCGGCGCCCGTGGGCGTGCCGGGCGAACTGTTCCTGGGCGGCATCGGCCTGGCGCGCGGCTACTTCCAGCGCGCGGCCCTGACGTCGGAGCGCTTCGTGGCGGCGTCAAACGGAGAGCGGCTGTACCGCACGGGCGACCTGGTGCGCTGGGACGCCGAAGGGCAACTGGCGTACCTGGGTCGCATCGACCACCAGGTGAAGGTGCGGGGCTTTCGCATCGAGCTGGGAGAGATCGAGGCGCAGTTGCTGGCACAGCCCGAGGTGCGCGAGGCCGTGGTGGTGGCGCGCGAAAGTGCGGGGGGTGCGGGCGGTACGTCGCTGGTCGGCTACATCGCCTTGCAGGCCGGGCAGGCGATGGACACCGGCGTGCTGCGAACGCGGCTCGCGGCGGCGTTGCCCGACTACATGGTTCCGGCCGCCGTCGTCGTGCTCGAGCGCCTGCCCTTGAACGGCAACGGCAAGGTCGATCGCAAGGCACTGCCCGCGGTGGAGTTCGCGGGCGAGCGGCCCTACGAGGCGCCCGCCGACGCGGTGGAAGCGCAGCTGGCCGCCCTCTGGGCCCAGGTGCTGGGCGTGGCGCGCGTGGGGCGGCACGACAATTTCTTCGAGCTCGGCGGGCATTCGCTGCTGGCTGCGCAACTGGCGTCGAGGGCCCGCGTCGAAGCCGGCTTCGAGCTGCCGCTGCGCCGGATCTTCGAGCACCCGGTGCTCCTCGATCTTGCAGGCGTGGCCCGGCAGGCGATGCACGAGGCACCGCCGGCCGGCCAGGCGCCGGTGCTGCAGCCGATCGGCCGCGCGGCCGAGATGAAGCTTTCCCCTGCGCAACAGCGCCTGTGGCTGGTGAACCGGCTGGCCGATGCATCGGCGGGCCAGCACGCGGCCTACAACATCTCCGCGGCGCTGCGTCTGTCGGGCGCGCTCGACGTCGATCTGGTCCGGGCCACGCTCGATGCGCTCGTGCAGCGGCACGAAGTGCTGCGCACCTGGTTCCCCGAGAACGACGACGGCGATCCCGTGGCGCGCATCGCGCCGGGCGGTGGCCTTGTCGTTCCGCTCACGGACCTCTCGCACCTCGCGGGCGAACGCCAGGCGAGCGCGATGCACGACGCGCTCGCCGCGCACGCGGGCACCGCGTTCGACCTGGGCGCCCGCCCGGCCTTCGCGGCGGCCGTGCTGCGCCTGCAGCCCGAGGTGCATGTGCTGCTGCTGTGCGTGCACCACATCGTGTTCGACGGCTGGTCGGAAGCCGTCTTCGTGCAGGACTTCATGGCCTTGTACGCGGCGCTGCGGGCCGGGCGGGAGTCGCCGCTCGCGCCCCTTGCAATCCAGTACGCGGACTACGCCGACTGGCATCACCGCAAGATCGCGCAGCGCTTTGCGCGCGATGCCGCGTTCTGGCGCGGCTACCTGCAGGGCGCCCCCGCCGTGTCCACGCTGGGCCCCGACCGCGCGCGCGCCCGCGTGGCGTCGGCGGCGGGCGACACGGTCGGCATCGACGTGGGGCACGAGCTCGCGCAGGCGTTGCACGGCCTGGCCAGGGCGCAGAAGACCTCGCTGTACGTGGTGCTGCTGTCGACCTTCCTGCTGATGCTGCACCGGCAGGCGGCCACCGACGACCTGGTGGTCGGCACCGACGTTGCCGGGCGCGACCACCCGGCGCTCGAGGACCTGATCGGTTTCTTCGTCGGCGTCGTGCCGCTGCGCTCCCGGCTCGCGCCCGCGCTGGCGTTCGTGCAGTGGCTCGCGAAGGTCAAGGAGAGCACGCTGTCGGCCTTCGAGCACCAGGACGTGCCGTTCGAGCAGATCGTCGAGCTGGCCGGCGTGCCCCGCACCCGTGAACACAGCCCGCTGGTGCAGGTGCTGTTCGTCATGCAGAACACGCCCGAAGGGCGCTTCGAGATCCCGGGCGTCGTTGTCGAGCCCATCGCGAAACCCGTGACCACCTCGAAGTTCGATCTCGCGGTCTTCGTGAGCGAGAGCGCGCGCGGCCTGCGCGCCGAGTGGACCTTTGCCTCCGGCCTGTACCGGCGCGAAACCATCGAGCGCGCATCGCTCGCGTGGCGCGACCTGCTGCAGCAGGTGGTCGCCGCCCCCGAGGGGCTGCTGGCGCATTTCGTCATTCAAGCCAACCCGGAAACAAAAAACATGTCATCCAGTTCGCCCGCGCTGGGCAAGTTGCACAAGCTCAAGAAATTCGCGGACAAGGAGCGTGGGGCCCCGGCGGCGCCGCGCTCGCCCGTGCGCACCTCCTTCCTTTCGGCGCAGCGGACGTTCCCGCTGGTCATCGAGGCCGCGAGCAGCGACATCGACGCGGTGGCGTGGGCCCGGGAGCAGCGCGACTCCATCGAGGCCAGCCTGTGCACGCATGGCGGCATCCTGCTGCGCAACTTCGGCCTGCGCACGCCGCAGGAGTTCGAGGCCTTCGCGGAAGTGATCGAGCCCGAGCTCTACGGCGGCTACGGCGACCTGCCGAAGAAGGAGGGCGGGCGCAACACCTACCGCTCGACGCCGTACCCCGAGCGCCAGATGATCCTGTTTCACAACGAGAGTTCGCATCTCGAGCGCTGGCCGCGCAAGCAGTGGTTCTACTGCGAGCAGCCTTCGCCCGTGGGGGGCGCCACGCCCATCGTCGATTGCCGGGAGATGCTGCGCCACCTGCCGCCCGACGTGGTGGCCGAGTTCGAGCGCAAGGAGCTGCTGTACGTGCGCACCTTCATGCCCCGGCTGGACGTGAGCTGGCAGGACTTCTTCAAGACCGACAGCAAGGCGCAGGTCGAGCACCGCCTCGCGCTGGCCGGCACCGCCTGGCGCTGGCTGGACGACGAGACGCTGCAGACGCGCACCCGCTGTCCCGCGGTGATCACGCACCCGGTCACGGGCGAGCGCGTGTTCTTCAACCAGGTCCAGCTGCACCACGCGAGCTGCCTGGAGGCGGACGCGCGCGAAGACCTGCTGGCCGTGGCCGGCGGCCTGGACCGGCTGCCGCGCCACGTGACCTATGGCGACGGCACGCCGATCGACGACCAGACCATGGCCGTCGTCGGCCGTGCGTATGAAGCCTGCGCCGTGCGCTTCGACTGGCGCCAGGGCGACGTGGTGATGCTCGACAACATGCTCGCGGCGCACGCGCGCGACCCGTACGAGGGGCCGCGCAAGATCGTGGTGGCGATGGGCGCGATGTGCGACCGCGCCACGCTCGCGCAAGCTGCCGGCGCGGGCGGCAACTTGCCCGCCGCCGCAGGGCAGCCCGTGGTGTCGGAGGGCTGAAGCATGGCTGCGATGTTCGAGACCCCGGCTTCCCTTGTCTCTCCTTCTTCTTCCTTGCCGCTCAGCCCGGAGCAGCGTGCCGCCTGGGCCCAGCACGGGGAGCATGCCGCGACCGGCGCGCCCAGGCTCGTGCTGCTGGCCGATCTTGAAGGCGAGCTCGATGCGGCGCGCCTGGAGGCCGCGGTGCAATCGGTCGTGCGGACCCACGGCGCCTTGCACGCGGCGGTGTTGCAGGTTCCCGGCTTCCGTGGCCTGCGGCAACAGCCGCGCGATGCGGCGGCGGCGCTGCCGCATTGGCACAGGGTCGACCTTCGCGGTGGCACCAACAGCGCCGACAGCGCGGCCGCGCTGGCCGACTGGACCGCCGGCTGCACGCAGGCGCCGCTGGACGTTGCAAGCGGCGCGCTGCTGCGCGTCGGCCTCGCCCGGATCGGCGAAACGCGGCACAAGCTGCTGCTGGCAGCCAGCGTGTTCGCCGCGGACAAGGGCAGCCTGCAGTGCCTGCTGGACCAGGTGGCCACGGCCTACCTGACGGGGCAGGCCGTCGATGCGGACGAGGTCTTTCAGTACGCGCAGTTCGTCGAATGGCGCCAGGACCTCGACGGCGCCGAAGAAGCGGCCGAAGGGCGCGCCTACTGGCGTGCGTGCATCGAGCGTGCCGGCGTGCTGCAGGCGCCACGGCTGAACACCCGCATGGACGGCGTGCGCGAGGCCACGCCGGCGGGCGTGCGAACTCGCATCAGCCACGCGCTGCCGCTGGACGCCGGCACGCTCGATGCACGCACGCAGGAAGTGGCCGGGCAGAACGGGTGCGACACGGCGCTGCTGATGCAGGCCGTGTGGTGGCTGCTGCTGGCGCGGTTGACGGGCCACCGGCCGTTCGTTGCCGGCTGGCAGAACGATTGCCGGCGCAACTACGAAGTGATGCAGGGCGCCGTGGGTGTGTTCGAGAAGATCCTGCCGATGGTCGTGGACATCGCGCCCGAGGAGCGGTTTTCGCACTGGCTCGCGCGGCTGGGCGCAACGCTCGATGCGCACACCGAGGCGCAGGAGTACTGGGCGATCGATGCGCCGCCGATGTCCGCGCACCTCGACGTGGGGTTCACCTTCGACGAGGCGCCGGTGCGGCTGCAGGGCGGCATGGCGTGGCGCGTGGAGGCCGCGCCGGGGCCGTCACCTTGCTTCGAGCTGGCGCTGCAGGTCGGGCAGGCCGGACAGCCCGGGCAGGGGCTCTCCCTGCGCGTGCATGCCGATGCCGCGCACCACTCGCCGCAGTCGCTGGAGCGGCTGCTGTGGCAGTACGCCACCTTGCTGGCGAGTGCCCTGGCGCAGCCGCATGCGCCGGTCGGCGGTCTTGCGCTGGTCGGCGAGCGCGAGCGCGAACTGCTGCTGCGCGCGGCCCATGGCGCGGTGGCCGACTTCGGAACGCTCACGCTGGCCGAGCAGGTCGCCGGCTGGGCGCGCACGGCGCCGGACGCGCCCGCGCTGGAGGCCGGCGACCTGCGGCTGAGCTACCGCGAATTCGATGCGCGGATCGACCGCATGGCGCACGGCCTGCGGGCCCGGGGGGCCGTGGCCGGCACGCTGGTGGCGCTCGACCTTCCGCGCTCGGCCGACCTGCTGGTGGCGATGTTCGCGAGTTGGCGCATCGGAGCGGGCTACCTGCCGTTGGACCCCGAGTGGCCCGCCGCCCGCCGCCAGGCCGTGCTGGAAGATGCCAGGCCGTCGCTCGTGCTCCATGCCGCCGGGCCGCTGCCGGCCGGCCCCGTGCCGTGGCGGCAGGTTTCGCTGGATGCCATGGACGACAAGGACCTCGACGGCGCGGCCGGCAGCGTGCCGGCACACCGGCCCGCGATGCAGGACCTGGCCTATGTGCTCTACACCTCGGGCTCGACCGGCACGCCCAAGGGCGTGGTGATCGAGCAGGGCCAGCTGCTCAACTACGTGGCCGCGGTGTCGTCGGCCATGGACCTGGGCCGGTGCCGCCGCTGGGCGCTCACCAGCTCGGTCGTCGCGGACCTGGGCAACACGGCGCTCTTCAGCGCGTTCCACCACGGCGCCTGCCTCGTCGTGGCAGGACCGGGCGACGTGAAGGACGCGCGCGCTTTCGCGGGCTTCATGCGCGAGCGCCGCGTTGACGCGCTCAAGATGGTGCCCTCCCACCTGGAGGCCCTGCTGGAGGACGAGGCGCCGCAGCTGCCCGCCACGCTGGTGCTGGGCGGCGAGGCCGCACCGCGCTCGCTCATCGAGCGCATCGCCCGGCTTGCACCGCAGACCGTGGTCTACAACCACTACGGCCCCACGGAAACGACGGTGGGCGTGATGGTGCACCGGGTGTCCGCAGGCGGGGCGGCCGTGTCCGCGCTCTCGGGCCCGGCTTCGGTGTTGCCGCTGTCGCGCGTGCTGGCGAACAACCGCGTCCACGTGCTGGACGAGGCCTTGCAACCGGTGCCGGCCGGCGCGCTCGGGGCGGTGTACGTCGGCGGCGCGCAGCTGTGCCGCGGCTACCTGAACCGGGAGGTGGAGGGCGCCTTCGTCGCCGATCCGTTCCTGCCCGGGCAAAGGCTCTACCGCACGGGCGACCTGGCGTGCGTGCTGCCCGAGGGGGGCCTGCGCCTGGCGGGACGCGCCGACGACCAGGTCAAGGTGCGGGGCTTTCGCGTGGAGCCGGCCGAGGTGGAGGCGGTGTTGCTGTCGCAGCCCGGCGTGCGGCAGGCCGTGGTTGTGGTTCTGGCGCCGGCCGGCGGCGTTGCCGACGCCGAGCTCCGGGCCTTCGTCGTGCCCGACGCGGCGCTCGCGTCCGAAGCCGGACGTGCGGCGCTGACGGGGCAGCTGGCCGCGCTGCTGCCGGCGCACATGGTGCCCGCGCGTTGCACCTTCGTCGCGCAGTTCGCGCGGCTGCCGAACGGAAAGATCGACCGGCAGTCGTTGCTGGCCGCGGCAAGCGCCGACGAGCGGGGCGCGGGCACGGTGGCCACGGCGGTGACGGCGCCGCCGCGTGACGCCCTTGAATCGGTGCTGGCCGGGTGCATGGCCACGCTGGTCGGGCGCGATGCCATCGGCGTGGAAGACGACTTCTTCGAACTGGGCGGGCACTCCCTGCTGGTGATCAAGCTGGTGGCGCGCCTGCGCAAGCTGCTGCGCGTCGATGTGGCGCCGGGGCTGGTGTTCGACCATCCCTCGGTCGCCTCGCTGGCGGCGGCGCTTCGGGCGATGGAGGGCGCGGACGCCGAGCGAATGGAAACGAGTGCGCGCGCGCACGAAGAGGCCCGGCGCCAGGATGCGCCCGGCGCATGAGCGGCGGGTTGCACATGCACATGCACAGGAACGGTTCGACATGCAGGATGGAACAGCGATGAACGGCACCCACGCGGCGCAGCGGATTTCGGCAATCAACGACGGGGCGCGCAGCGAAGGGTGGGAGGTCGACGACGGCATCCGGCACCGGGTTTCCGACGGCGACGAGGTGCCCTTGTCTCCCGCGCAGGAGCAGCTCTGGGTCCTGCAGCGCCTGGCGCCGGGGCTGACGGCCTACAACCTGCCGCGCAGGTTCAGCCTGCACGGCCCGCTGGACGCGGATGCGCTGGAGCGTGCGTTCCAGGCCCTGATCGATCGCCACGGCATCCTGCGCACCCGCTTCTTCGAGAAGGACGGCGTGCCCATGCAGCAGATGCTGCGCAACGCGGCATTCGTGCTGCAGCGCGTCGACCTGTCCGGGCAGGCCGAGGCCGGGCGGCAGGCGCGCGCCGACGCGCTCGCGGGCGAGACGGCGCTGCATGTGTTCGACCTGGAGGCCGCCCCCGCGCTGGTGGCGCGCTTGATCAGGCTGTCCGAAGACACGCATGTGCTGGCGGTCTGCCTGCACCACATCGTGTCGGACGCCTGGTCCAACCCCCTTCTGTCGGCGGACCTCGCGTCGGCCTACCGGCTGGCATCGGCGTCGGGCGCGGCCGTGCGGCTGCCGGCCTTGCCGGTGCAGTACGCCGACTACGCGCTGTGGCAGCGCGAGCGCCTGCAGGGCGATGGCCTGGCCACGCAGCTGAACTACTGGAACGCCCACCTGGGCGCCGACGTGCCGCCGCTGGAGCTGCCGCTCGATGGCACACGTGCGCCGCGGCAGACCTTCAGCGGCGCCGTGCATCGCTTTGCGCTGGAGCCCGCGCTGGCGGCGGCGCTGCAGAAGTTCTGCCGCGCCGAGAAGTGCACGCCCTTCATGGTCCTGCTCGCGACCTGGCAGATGCTGCTGGGCCGGTACAGCGGGCAGAACGACTTTGCGGTCGGCGTGGCCAATGCCGGGCGACATCGGGAGGAGGTGCGCGACCTGGTCGGGTACTTCATCACCACGCAGGTGTTCAGGGCGCGCCTGGCGCCGCGCGCCACGTTGCGCGACATCTGCCGCGGGGTGCGGCGCGATGCGCTCGGCGCACTGGCGCATGCGGACCTTCCGCTGCAGACGCTGCTGGCCAGCCGCCACGAGAAGCGCGATGCGTCGCGCAACCCGCTGTTCCAGGTGATGTTCGGCGTGCAGATGAGCGACAGCGCGGCCGACCTCGCGTTCGGCGAGGCGCGCACGCAGCAGATCGGCGCGGACAGCGCGAGCGCCAAGTTCGACCTGTCGCTGGATTTCTTCATCGAGCCGACGAAGGCCCACGCGCAGATCGAATACAACACCGACCTGTTCGGCCAGGCCAGCGTGGCGCGGCTGGCGGGCTGGTACGTGCGCCTGCTCGGCGCGTTGACGCTCGATCCGGACCAGGTCTTCTCGGACGTCGACCTGTCGAGCCCGGCCGAGCGCTCGCAGCTGTCGGCCTGGGGCGTGAACGCGCGGCGCCACGACGACGCGCAGCCCGTGCACCGCCTGTTCGAGCGCCATGCAGCGCAAAGGCCGCTGGCGCCCGCGCTGGTGTTCGGCGAGCGCACGCTGAGCTACGGCGAACTCAACGCGAGGGCCAACCGCCTGGCGCATCGCCTGATGGCGCTGGGCGTGAAGCCCGAGGCCAGGGTGGGCATCGCGGTGGAGCGCTCCATCGACATGATGGTGGGCATCCTCGCGATCCTGAAGGCGGGCGGCGCCTACGTGCCGCTGGACCCGGGCTATCCGGCGGACCGGCTGGCCTACATGGCCGAGGACAGCGCCATCGCGCTGCTGCTGACGCAGTCGAGCGTGGCGGCGCGCCTGCCCTTCGGCCGGGCGCTGGCGGTGCTGGAACTGGACACGCCGGACTGCGACGCGCCGGAGCTCGACGCCTCGGGCCAGCCGGCCTGGCCCGCGCACGACCCGCAGGTCGCGCTGCATGGCGAGAGCCTGGCCTACCTGATCTACACATCGGGCTCCACCGGCAAGCCCAAGGGCGTCGGCATCGCGCACCGGGCGCTGGTGCAGCACGCGCAGGAGTCCGTGCGCTTCTTCGGCCTGACGCCGGCGGACCGCATGCTGCAGTTCTCGACGCTGAACTTCGACGGCTTCATCGAGCAGACCTTCGCGCCGCTCGTCGCGGGCGCCGCGATCGTGCTGCGCGGGCCGCTGCTGTGGGACAGCGACACCTTCTACCGCGAGCTCATCGACAAGCAGATCAGCGTGGCCGACCTCACCACCGCCTACTGGCTGCTGCTCGCGCAGGATTTCGCGCGGCACGGCGTGCGCTCCTATGGCGCGCTGCGGCAGGTTCATGCGGGCGGCGAAGCCATGCCGAGCGAAGGGCTCCATGCCTGGCGCACGGCGGGCCTGGGCGGGGTCACGCTGCTCAACACCTACGGGCCGACCGAGGCCACGGTCACCGCGTCGGTGCTGGACTGCGCGCCGTACCTGGAGGCCGGCCACGAACTGCCGCAGCGCATGCCGATCGGCGTGCCGCTGGCCGGGCGCGCGCTGCGCGTGGTGGGCGCCGATTTCAGCCCCGTGCCCCAAGGCGCGGTGGGCGAGCTGTGCATCGGCGGCGCGCTGCTGGCGCGCGGGTACCTGGGGCGCCCGGACCTGAGTGCGCAACGCTTCGTGGCGGACCCGTTCGACGACGCCGGCGGCCGGCTCTACCGCACGGGCGACCTGGTGCGATGGAACGCGCAGGGCCAGCTGGAGTACCTCGGGCGCATCGACCACCAGGTGAAGATCCGCGGTTTCCGTGTCGAGCTGGGCGAGATCGAGGCCAGCCTGCTGGCGCAGCCCGGCGTGCGCGAGGCGGTGGTGGTGGCCGGCGAAGGCCCTTCGGGCGCGCGGCTGGTGGGCTATGTGTCGGGGCACGGCCTCGACACCGCGGCACTGCGCCTCAGGCTCGGCGAGCTGCTGCCCGACTACATGGTGCCCGCGGCGCTGGTGGCGCTGGCGGCGTTGCCGCTGAACGCGAACGGCAAGGTGGACCGCAAGGCGCTCCCGGCGCCGGAGTTCGGGGTGGCGCAGGCGCCCGACGAGCCGCCGCAGGAGGGCGCGCAGGGCGCATTGGAGGCCGCGCTGGCCGCCATCTGGGCACAGGTGTTGCGCGTGCCGCGCGTGGGGCGCCACGACAACTTCTTCGAGCTGGGTGGCGATTCCCTCGTGGCGCTCAGGCTGCTGGCCAGAATCAACAAGTCACGTGTGCTGAGCGTGCAGATCGCGCTGCAGGACCTGCTCGAGAAACAGACGATTGCCGGGCTGGTCGCGCAGCTGGACATCGGCGCGCCGCCGCAGCCCGTCCAGTTGCTCAACGCACATGCCGGGCCGGCGCAGGCGATGCCGCTCTTTTGCGTGCCGCCCGCGCTGCGCCATCCGATCGACTATCGGCCGATGGCACGCCACCTGGAAGGCACGCGCGCCGTCTACGGCCTGAGCTACACCGACGACGTGGCCGCGCTGGATTCCATCGAGCAGATGGCGCGGTTCTACGTCGACGCCATCCGCAGGACGCGGCCGCAGGGCGCGGTCGGCATCGTCGGCTGGTCGCTGGGCGCGGTGGTCGCGGTGCATGTCGCCAGGCTGCTGGAGCAGGAGGGCGTCGACGTGGCCTTCCTCGGCATGATCGACAGCTTTCTTCTGGACGAGCGCTTCGATCCGCACGGCTGGTACCTCGACTTCCGGGATTTCGTGCAGGACACGGCCGACGCCCGCATGGGCCGCGAAGCCGTCGACGCGATGCTCGACCGCTTCGAGCCCATCCGCTCAGGCTCCGACGAGACCGTGCGCGACGCCGTCGAGCACATCGTGGCGGCGGCCGGCATGGGCATGCGGCCGGCCGACATCGTCCAGGGGATCGTGGCCACCCGGCGCATGAACGCGATCACGCAGAAGATCGGCGCGTTTCCGCGCCTGAACGTGGCGCCGCATTTCTGGTGGAAGAAGGGAAGGGCAGCCGCGGAGAAGACCGCGCTGCTGTCGCAGTTCGAGGGCGAGGCGCGTGCCTCGCTCGAGGTGGACGCCGACCACCACGGCATCGTGCGCAACCCTGCGCTGCTGGGCCAGCTGGATGCGGCCCTGCGCGATGCGCAGCTCAGGGATGCAACGGCCGCGGCTTGACGGTGGGCGCCGCATCCGTCCTGCGGCAGGCCCGCCGCATTCGTCATGCGGCGGGCTGCCGGCAGGTCAGAACTTGTACCGCGCCGTCAGGGTTGCCGAGCGGCGCGTGCCCTGGTAGCACTCGCCGTGGTAGCAGATCGCGTTGTACTTCTTGTCCGCCAGGTTGGAGACGTTGAGCGCAAAGCGCCACGGGCCGCGTTCGTAGTGCGCGGACGCATCGATGAGCGTCACGCCGCGTTCGAACGTGGTGTTCTGCTCGTCGTTCTGGCGCTTGCCGATGTAGCGCACGCCGCCGCCGAACCCCAGGCCGTTGCCCAGGGTGTAGTCGAGCCACACCGAGGCGGACTGCTTGGGCACCAGCGGCGGGATCTTGCCGACCTCGTCGGGGTCGAGGCTGGCGAGCACCTTCATGTCCAGCCAGGTGTAGGCGGCGGCAATGTTCAGGCCCGGCGCGATTTCGCCCTTGGCCTCCAGCTCGATGCCGCGCGAGCGCTGCTTGCCGGTCTGGCGTTCCTCGGAGGTCGCCGGGTCGGCGGTGACCACGTTGGTCTTGCGCAGGTCGAAGGCCGCGGCGGTGAACAGGGTGCGCGTGCCCACGGGCTGGAACTTGACACCCACCTCGACCTGCTTGCCGCGGCTGGGCTTGAAGGGTTCGCTGTTGACGTCCACACCGCTGTTGGGCAGGAAGGACGTGACATAGCTGACGTAGGGCGCCCAGCCGTTGCCCAGCAGGTAGGTCAGGCCCGCGCGGCCGCTGAACGCGCTGTCCGATTTGCGGGTGCGGGTGAAGTCCAGGTAGTTGTCGGTGACCTGGCGCACGTGGTCCTGGCGCCCGCCGAGGGTGACGACCCAGTTCTCGCCGAACTTGATCTGGTCCTGGGCGTAGAAGCCGGTCTGGCGCGTCGACTGGGACAGGTTGCTCAGCGGCTCGGTGGGCAGCGTCACGGCCTGGCCGTAGACGGGGGCGAACAGGTCGAGGTCGGGGGCCGCGCCGATGAAGCGGCGCTGCTTGCCCTTCTGGTCGCTGTAGTCGACACCGAGCAGCACCGTGTGCTCGACGGAGCCGTAGCGCAGCTTGCCCTGGACGTTGGTGTCGAGCGCGGCCAGGTCCACGGGGTCGTTCCAGGTCCTGGCGATGCGCGCGAGCGTGTGCTGGTCTTCGCCGAGGGAGTCGGCCCAGACCACGCGCCGGCTCAGGTCGATCTGGCTGTAGCGGAAGTTCTGGCGCAGGGTCCAGCTGTCGTTCAGTGCCGTTTCGAAGCGGTAGCCGACGGCGCTCGACGTCTGCTTGAGCTGGCCGAAGCTGTGGTCGCCCACCTTGATCGGGTAGAGACGGTAGTTCTGCGTGAGGTAGTAGGGGTCCTCGCCCGTGTTGTTCCTGAGGAATTCGCCGAAGACGGTCAACGAGGTGGTGGCATTGGGCTGCCAGCGCACGGAAGGCGCGATGTAGCTGCGCGTGTGGTTCAGCTTGCGCCCGTCGGGGTAGCGGTCCTGGTCGTTGCTGTCCAGGCTCACGCCGACCAGGCGATAGCTCAGGTCGGTGTCGTTGCCGATCTGGTCGCCCAGGTCGAATGCCAGTTGCTTGCGCTGGAAGCTGCCGTACTGGAGCTCGAGTTCGCGGACGCGCTCGCCGTTGGCCAGCTTGCTCACGCGGTTGACGATGCCGCCCGCGTCGCCCTGGCCGAACACCATCGACGCCGGGCCGCGCAAGACCTCCACGCGCTCCAGCCCGTAGGGCTCGGTCAGGTAGTAGGTGGGGCCGAACGGCGGCTGGGCGAGGCCGTCCCTGAAGACGCCGTAGGTGGTGGCGAAGCCGCGCAGCAGGATGTACTCCCAGCCGCGGTTGTCGGGGCCGTACATGCCGGTGGTGACGCCCGGCGTGTAGCGAATGGCCTCCATGACGTCCTGCGCGCCGCGCGCGTCCATTTCCTCGCGGCCGATGACGGAGATCGACTGCGGCACCTCGAGCACCGGGGTGTCGGTCTTGGTGGCCGTGGCGGTGCGCCGCGCCGCATAGCCGGGGAAGGGGCCGGTCGGCGATTCGTCGGCGTTGGCCACCACCTGCACGGCGGGCAGCGTGTTCTGGGCGCCGGAAATGTCGGCGGCGCGGCGCACGGCGAAGCCGCCGTTGACGGTGCGCGTGGCTTCCAGCGAGGAGCCGGCGAGCATCTGGCGCAGGGCCTGCTCCACCGTCAGCCTGCCTGCCACGGCGCGCGAGCTCGTGCCGGCGACCACGTCGCCCGCGGCGAACACCTGCACGCCGGTCTGGCGCGAAAACTCGTTCAGCGCGGCGCCCAGGGCCTGCGACGGCACTTGAACGTCGAACACCTGTGCCACGGCCTGGCCGGACGCCTGCGCTGAAGCCGGGGGGGCCCAGGCGGTGAGAACGGAACCGAACGCCGCGGCGAGCGCGGCGTTCAGCAGATGTTGACGAGGCAGGGGACGCATAGAAGAACAACTCCAGTTTTTCGAATGACGACGTATTCACATTAAGGTGCGGATGCCGGCCCGGTTTTCGGTCCTGGTCCGGTCGCTGGCGCATCTATGAGTAAGACGTTCGAACTCATCAAACAGAGACACCCCCTCGCCGACTTTTTTCAAGCGCGCCCGCCGGCGATGGGTTTTTCAGGTCTGGAGCGCTTCGGGCTGCGGCCTCGGCTGCAGCGCCGGACCCGCCGGCGTGGCCAGCAGGGCGCTGCCGATCTCGCCAGTCCTGAGCGAGGTGACGGACAGCAGCGTGTCGCTCAGCCCATGCGAATCCTCGCAGGCGCCCTGCAGGTAGATGGCCGGCTGGAAGCCCGGCGCGGCCAGCACGCGGTAGTGCCGGTCGACCTCGTAGCCGCCCAGGTAGCCCGCCAGCGGCGCGAGCAGCGCCTTGTGGTGCTCCCGCGCGTAGCCGGTGGCGAGCACCACGGCGTCGTAGCGCACGGTGTGCTCGCGCAGCGCGTTCTGGTCCCACAACGCCAGGTGCACGCCCTGGCCGTCGGCCGTGACGTTGCGGATGTCGTGCCGACGCAGCAGGCGCAGGCGGTTGCCGCCGGTCACGCGCTGCTGGTAGAAGGCCGCGTAGATCTGCTGGATCAGCGCCAGGTCGGCCACCGCGTAGTTGGTGTGCCAGAACTCGTCGAGCAGCGCGGCGCGCTCTTCGCCGGAGCGGCTGAAGGTGTAGTCGGTGAACTCGGCGTTGAAGATCTCGTTCACGAAGGGGCTGTCGTCGGCCGGGCGGATCGAGCGTGCGCGCGTGACGAGGTCGACCTGCGGCGCGCCGGGGCGGCCCTGCAGGTCCATGAAGATCTCGGCCGCGCTCTGCCCCGCGCCCACCACGGCGATGCGGCGCGCGTGCGGCAGCTGTGCAATGTCCTGCAGGTAGCTGCTCGAATGAAAGACGCGCGGGTCGTTCCGCAGGGCGCGAAAGCCGTCGGGAATGTTGGCCGTACCGCCAATGCCGACCACCAGGTTGCGCGTGAGCCGCTCGACCAGCTTGCCCGCATGGTTGCGCGAGCGCACGCGCAGCAGCGCCACCTCGCCGCCCCTGTCCTCGGGCAGCACCTCGAACACTTCTTCGCCATAGGCGCAGGCGTGCTCGAACTGCTCGGCCGCCCACGAGAGGTAGTCGTTGAACTCATGCCGGCTGGGGAAGAAGCTCTTCAGGTTGACGAAATCGGTCAGCCGGCCTTTTTCATGCAGGTAGTTGATGAAGGTGAAGCGACTGGTCGGGTTGCGCAGCGTGGCAAGGTCCTTCATGAAGGAGATCTGCATGTGCGCGTGGTCCAGCAGCATGTGCGGGTGCCAGGCGAAGCTCAGCTGCTTCTCGATGAACATCGCATCGAGCGGCCGGCTGGCGGGGCGCTTTTCCTCGAGCGCGATGGCCAGGGCGATGTTGGACGGGCCGAACCCGATCCCGACCAGATCATGGACGTGTGGCATGGAAATCAACTCCTGTGATGGAGGGCGGCGCGCCGCGTGCGGCGGCCTGCCCTGGGCCGTGTGTAAGAAGACGCCCGCCGGCGCCGGATGTTCACGCGGGCACGGTCTCGGCCATCAGGGCCAGGCCTTGGTGGAGCGCGGGGAACAGGCTGCGGTTGAAGTTGTTCCAGCGCAGCTCGAGGATGGTGTCCGCGGGGTCGATGTCGGTGCCCAGCACGTCGAAGATCACCTCGCCGGAATCGATGCCGGTGTCCACGTAGTGGAAGGAGGCGCCGGTCTTGAGCACCGGCTCGACCGCGACCGTCTCGCGCGTGCGCCAGTCGACCACCCGCTGGCCCTTGGCGCCGTACAGCGCGTCGAGCGTGGCCCAGGCGCCGCGCCGCTCGAAGGGCGACCCCAGCCGCGTGATGCCCGGATGGATGTTCGCGATGCGGCGGAAGAAGGGGCTCTCGGGCCGTGCCAGCTTGTCGAGGATCACCAGCAGGCCGTCGAGCACGACGATGTCGGCCTCCAGTGCGTGGAGCCGGTCGAGCAGGCGCTGCTCGAACTCCTTCTTGCCGGCGGCGCGCTCGGTCGCCGCGTCCAGCGGCAGCCGCCGGTAGGTCGAGGGCACGCCGTGGAAGATGTCGTTGACGCGGCGGCCCTGCACCTGGAGCCCGGCGGGAAAGATCCACTGGCGCGAGGGATCGAAGCCGAAGCCGTAGTCCTGCAGGGCCTCGCGGTCGCGCGGCGAGCCCTCGTCGTCGTCGAACAACACCGCCTCCAATGAGCAGGCGTCGCCCAGCGGCGTGTGGTCGAGCGCTTCGGCCAGGTACTCCAGCGGCGATTTCATGTAGCGCCGGCCGCCCTTGTAGTCGATGTGCTGGCCGGCCTTGTCGGCCGCCGCATTCCTCAGGGACATGATGTAGACGAGTTTTGCCTTGGGTACGGTGGACATGGATATGCGCCTGGTGGTGGGTGGAAGAAGGTCGGGCCGGGTGGCGGTGTCAGCGGTGCGCCGGCGACAACGGGCAGGCGCCGCAGTAGCCTTCGCGCGGCAGCAGGTGGAAGAGGCAGCATTGGCGGTGCAGCTTCACGGTGCGTTCGCCGTGCTCGCCGCCCCGGGCGTCTTCGCCTGCATCGGCGCCCACGCGAATTTCGCGCTGCGGGCCCGGCAGCGGGTTGGTCCATGCCGCTTCGCCCGCCGGGCCGCGGGCCGGCCAGGCGGCGGTGTGCAGCAACTGCCGCCTGTCGTCGGCGATGGGCGTCGCTGCGCCGGTCAGCGCCAGCGCCTGGTCGAGCACCGGCTCCAGGCTGCGCGCCGCATTGCCCCACAGGATCTTCACCGGCACGCCCGCCAGGCTGCACAGCGCCGAGAACAGCGGCGCCAGGTGGTGCCGCAGCAGCGCCGAGTAGCGTGCCCCGGTGGTCTCGCCGGGTTGCGGCCGGCCCAGCTCGCGGATGTGAAAGCTCAGCGGATGGGCGTGCGGGCCCAGCCGCACCCACACCTGGTGGGCGGCCATGGGAAATCCGTGTTGCAGCACGCTGGCGGCGGCCGCGACCGGCGGCATCAGCAGGCCGAGGTAGCCCAGGCTCCAGGCCGAAGCCACGGCGCGCAGGTCCTTGCCTTCGACCCCCAGGTGCGACGCATGCAGGCGCAGCATGCGGCCCAGCAGCTCGGGCGAGTGCACCAGGTCGGCCACGCGCAGCGCGTCCGCGGGCGGTTGCGGCGCGCACTGCAACGCCTCGCCGTGCGGCGCCAGGTCGCCCCGGAACAAGGGCTCCAGCAGGGCGATCATGGCGCCGTGGGGCGAAGGAGCGCGCGGGCGGCGCTGCGATTTGCAGGAGGCATGAAGCTAGGACGGTTGGGCTGCGCCGGTGTTCATGCCGCCGTGCTTCGAACGCGGCGTGAACATTTGCGGCTGCCACCCGTCTAGTGGGTACAGGCGGCCGTTGCCGCCTCCATCCGTTTTGCTCCGGCGGCAGGCTTGCCCGCGCCGCCGGACCCCAGTCGCCTGCGGGCGGAAAGAGTTCTTGCATGACCACTGCCCCCGCTGCCGACGGCGAGTTCGCACGCCTGCTCAAGCCGTTCCTGCCGTGGATCCTGCTCTCGGCGGTCACGGGCATCGGCGCGGGTGCGGCCACGGTCGCGCTGCTGAGCACCATCAACCAGGTGCTCAACCGGCAGGGCGGCCTGTCAGGCGGCCTGCTGCTGAGCTTCATCGCGCTGTGCGCGGTGGCGCTGTTCGGGCGCATGGTGTCCGATGTCTCCACCAACTACGTCGGCCAGCGGGTGGTCGCGCAGGTTCGCAAGAGCCTGGCGCAGAAGATTTTGTCGGCGCCGATCGACGCGCTGGAGCGCTACCGCACGCACCGGCTGATGCCCGTGCTGTCCCAGGACGTGGACATGGTCAGCGACGTGGCGTTCGCGCTGGCCGCCACGCTGATCGCCTGCGTCACCGCGCTCGGCTGCCTGGGCTACCTGGCGTACCTGTCGCTGCCGCTGTTCGGGGTGCTGGTGGTGGCGCTGGCCATTGGCGCGACGGTGCAGGCCATGGCGCAGATCCGCGGCGTGAACGGTTTCTGGAAGGCGCGCGAGCATGAGGACCAGCTGCACAAGGCCTACCGCGCGATCAGCGAAGGCGCCAAGGAGCTGCGCATGCACCGCGTGCGCCGCCAGCGCATGTTCGGCGGCCAGGTCGAGCGCATCGTCGACAACATCCGCAAGGTCAACGGGCGTGCGATCAATACCTTCGTCATGGCCACGGCATTCGGCTCGGGCCTGTTCTTCCTGCTGATCGCGCTGATCCTGGGCTGGGCCTCGTTCCGAGCGACCGAGCCCGCGGTGCTCAGCGGCTTCGTGCTGGTGCTGTTGTTCCTGAAGGGGCCGATGGACCAGATCGCAGGCGCGCTGCCGGCGGTGGGCCGGGCGCGCGTCGCTTTCCGGCGCATTGCCGACCTGTCGGCGCGCTTTGCCACGCCGGAGCCGCACCTGCACGTCGGCCACGCCGGCAGCGAGCTGAAGTTCGAGCACGAGATCGCCCTGCGCGGCGTGCGCTACGCCTTCGATGCGCCCGAGGGCGGCGAGGCCTTTGCGCTGGGGCCCATCGACCTGCAGCTGCGCCGCGGCGAGATGGTGTTCGTGGTGGGCGACAACGGCTCCGGCAAGACCACGCTCGTCAAGCTGCTGCTGGGCCTGTACGCGCCGCACGAAGGCGAGGTGGCGATCGACGGCACCGGCGTGGGCCCCGAGCGCCGCGACGACTACCGCCAGCTCTTCACCACGGTGTTTTCCGACTTCTACCTGTTCGAGGACCTTGCCGCCGGCCCGGACGAAGCGCAGGGCGAGGCCAGCATGCAGGTGCTGCCGCAACGCGCCTTGCCCTACCTGGAGCGGCTGGAAATCGCCCACAAGGTGAGCCTGAAGAACGGCGCCTTCACCACCACCGACCTGTCCACCGGCCAGCGCAAGCGCCTGGCCCTGGTGCACGCCTACCTCGAGGGACGCCCGGTGCTGGTATTCGACGAATGGGCCGCCGACCAGGACCCGACCTTCCGCCACCTGTTCTATACCGAGCTGCTGCCCGAGCTGCGCGCCAAGGGGCACCTGCTGGTCGTGATCTCGCACGACGACCGCTACTTCCACCTGGCCGACCGCGTCATCACCATGCACGCCGGGCGCATTGCGCACGACCGGCCGCGCGGTCACCTGGAGAGCCTTGCCGCATGAGCGACGACCCGCAAACTCGAGAGACGCACCGCCCGGTGTTCATGTCGCAGTTGCGCGCCGCGCGGATCCGGCCGTCCGTGGTGCGGCTGTGCGTGCTCCAGACGCTGGCGGACGCGGGCAGCGAATGGCAACGCGGCGAAGAGGTGTTTCGCCGCATGCTGCTGCGCGGCACCTCGGCCAGCCTGACCACGGTCTATCGCATCCTCAAGGAGTTCGAGCATTCCGGGCTCATCGAGCGCGAGTGGGCGCGCAGCCGCGGCGGGGCGCTGGCGGTGTTCCGCTACGTGGCGCCCGGCGCCCATGCCGACGCCACGAGCGTGCGCATGCGCTGCAGCGGATGCGGCAGTTTCACCGAGGTGCAGGACCGCGAACTCCAGGAGGCGCTGATGCGCGTGGCCCTGAGCAAGGGCCTGCCGCCGGCGGGCACTTTCGACGTGCAGATCCACGGTGCCTGTTCGTCCTGCCAGCACCCGCGCGTGGAGGCGTCACCGGGCGAGGACCGGTTGTCGCGCGAACCCGGCAAGCTGCTGCCGCTGGCGGGCTTTCGGGCGCGTCCGCGCACGCAACGTATGGCCGCTTGACGAGGAGCAGGCATGAGTGATGTGCGTCAAGGCGGCTGGGGCCGCCCGGTGGTTGCCGTGCTCCTGGCGTGCCTTTGCGCGGCGGCCGGCGCGGGGCTGCTCTGGGGGCGCGGCGAGCCCGCGGACGTCGATTCCGTCCCGGTGTCGCGCGGCAGCATCGAGTCCAGCGTCACGGCGCTGGGCGTGCTGCAGCCGCGGCACTATGTGGATGTGGGTGCGCAGGTGTCGGGGCAGATTCTTCGGTTGCACGTGCAGCCGGGCGACGTCGTCAAGCGGGGGCAGCTGCTGGTGGAAATCGACCCCAGCGTGCAGCAGGCCACGGTCGATGCGGGCCGCGCTTCACTCGCGGGGCTGCGCGCACAGCGCGACGACCTGCAGGCCCAGCACCTGCTGGCGCAGCAACAGCATGCGAGGCAGCGCCAGATGGCGGCGGACGGCGCCACGCGCGACGAGGACGTTCAGGCGGCGCAAGCCGCGCTGGCGTCGGCCGGCGCGCGCGTGCGACAAGTCGGGGCGCAGATGGCCCAGACGCAGGCCACGCTGAAGGCCGACGAGGCCCGCCTCGGCTACACGCGCATCTATGCGCCGATGGCAGGTACCGTGGTGTCGGTGGAGGCGCGCGAGGGCCAGACGCTGAACGCGACCTACCAGACGCCGAACGTGCTGCGCGTGGCGGATCTGTCGTCGATGACGGTGTGGTCCGAAGTGTCCGAGGCCGACGTGCGGCGCATCGGGACCGGCATGCCGGTGTACTTCACCACGCTCGGTGAGAGCCGGCGCCGTTGGCAGGGCCGTGTGCGGCAGCTGCTGCCCGCGCCGCCGGTGCCGGAGAACAAGGCGGGCGGCGACAGCGGCGCCAAGCCCTCCGGTGCGGCGAGCAAGGTGGTGGTCTACACGGCCCTGTTCGACGTCGACAACGCCGACGGCGAGCTCATGCCGCAGATGACGGCCAAGGTGGCCTTCGTCGAACACGCCGCGCAGGACGTGCTTTCGGTGCCGCTGGCCGCGCTGGTGCCGGTCGCCGGCAGCACCGACCTTTTCACCGCGCGCGTGCTGCGCCCCGACGGCAAGGTCGAGGCACGGCAGCTGCGCATCGGCGTGCGCAACCGGCTGTCCGCCCAGGTGCTGGAAGGCGCGCAGGCAGGCGAGCGCATCGTCATCGCCAAGGCCGCGAAGCCATGACGGGCGCGCCGCACGCGCCCGGCGGTGCGCCGCGGCCGCTGATCGAGCTGCAGGACATTCGCAAGTCGTACGGCGGGCGCCGCGACCGTGACGGCAAGGAGGCCCGGGCGGGCAGCCCGGCCACGACCGTGCTGCATGGCATTTCGTTGCGCCTGCACGCGGGCGAGTTCGTGGCCATCGTCGGTGCCTCGGGCTCGGGCAAGTCGACGCTGATGCACATCCTGGGTTGCCTCGACCGGCCGAGCGCTGGGCGCTACCTGTTCGACGGCCAGGACGTGGCCGGCTTCGATGCCGACGCGCTCGCCTGGCTGCGCCGCGAGGCCTTCGGCTTCGTGTTCCAGGGCTACCACCTGGTGCCCAGCGAGTCGGCGCGCGAGAACACCGAAATCCCGGCGCTCTACGCCGGCATGCCGGAGGCCGAACGGCGCGCGCGCGCCACCGCGCTGCTCGAACGGCTGGACATGGGGACGCGGCTCGACCACCGCCCGCACCAGCTGTCGGGCGGGCAGCAGCAGCGCGTGGCGATCGCGCGGGCGCTGATGAACGGCGGGCGCATCATCCTGGCCGACGAACCCACCGGTGCGCTCGACTCCAGGAGCGGCGCCGAAGTAATGGCGCTGCTGCACGAACTGGCGGACGCGGGCCACACCATCATCCTCATCACGCACGACCGCGCGGTGGCCGCGCAGGCACGGCGTGTCATCGAGATCCGCGACGGGCGCATCGTGGCGGACTCGGGTGAGCACACCGGCGCGGGCGCGGGCGCTGTCGCCGCCGCGCCTGCGCCGGTCTTCGCTCGCCCCTGCGCCACCGCCGGCGCATCGTTGCCGGCCGATGTCCGCGAGGCGACACGGGCGGCCTGGCGCGTGATGTGGAGCAACAGGTTTCGCACCGGGCTCACGCTGCTGGGCATCGTGATCGGCGTGGCCTCGGTCATCGTGATGCTGGCGGTCGGCGGCGGCTCGCAGCAGAAGGTGATGGCGCAGTTCGAGACCTTCGGCACCCGCACCATGTTCGTTTCCACGCAAGCCGCCAGCCTGCGCAACCCGATTGCGCCGCTCACGCTGGACGACGCGCTGGCCATCCGGGCGTTGCCCAATGTCGAAGGCGTTGCGCCCTACATCGAGGACAAGGTGGTCGTGCGCCGCGGCAACGTCGACCACCTCACGGAAGGCGGCGGCGCCACGGTCGATTTCTCGGGCGTGCTCGGCTGGGGCGTGAGCCGGGGCGTGATGTTCGACGCCGAGGACGAGCGGCGGGTCGCCAAGGTCGCGGTCATCGGCGAGACGGTGCGCAAGCGCCTGTTTCACGACGGGCAGGACCCGCTCGGCCAGGACATCCTGGTGGACAAGGTGCCGTTCCAGGTCGTCGGCGTGCTGGCTTCCAAGGGTGCCACCAACGGCGAGGACCAGGACGACCGGGTGGTGGTGCCGCTGTCCTCGGCCGCCACGCGCGTCTATGGCCATCCCAACCCGACATGGATCGCGGTGCAGGTGCGCGACATCGACAAGGCGCAGGAAACGGCGACCGCCATCGAGGCGCAGCTCGAGCGGCAGCAGGCGGGGCGCAGCGTGCTGATATGGAACCGCGTCGAGGCGCTGCGGGTGCAGACCGAGACCGCGCGGGCGATGACGATGATGCTGGGCCTGATTGCGGTCGTGTCGCTGGTGGTGGGCGGCATCGGCGTGATGAACGTGATGCTGATGACGGTGCGCGAGCAAACGCGCGAGATCGGCATTCGCATGGCGACGGGCGCTCGCCAGCGCGACATCCTGCGCCAGTTCATGACGGAAGCAGTGCTCGTGACCTCGGTCGGCGGCACGGTCGGCGTGGCCGCGGGGCTGGGCATCGTGGTGGCGCTGATGCTGGGCGGCGTGCCGGTGCGGTTCTCGCTGCCGGCGAGTGCCGGCGCGTTCGGTTGCGCGGTGCTGACGGGCCTTGTCTTCGGGTTCATGCCGGCGCGCAATGCCGCCCGGCTCGATCCCGTCGTGGCGCTGGCGGGGGAGTGAGCGTGCGGCTTCTTCGCCTTGGCATGCGCCCGGCTCTTTTGTTGTCTTGCGTGGCGCTGCTGTGCGCCTGCGCCGTGCCGCACGACCGAGCCGACCGCTCGGTGCAAGTGCCGTCGGCATGGCACGAGGCTGCTGCGTCACCGGCCGGCGCCGCAACCGTCGACGCGCAGTGGTGGCGCGGTTTCGGCAGCACCGAACTCGACGCCTTGGTCGCGCGTGCGCAGGCACAGAGCCTCGACCTGGCCGCCGCCGTGGCCAGGGTGCGGCAGGCCGACGCGCAGGCCGTCATCGCGGGCGCGGCGCAGCGCGTGCAATGGTCCGGCGCGATCGACGTCGGGCGGGAAGGGCGGCTGGGTGGCCATGCCGAAGTCGACGGCAGCACCCATGCCGCGGGTTTTGTCGCCCGCTACGAACTCGACTTGTGGGGCCGCGCCGCCGCATTGCGCGAGCAGGCCGTGCAGGGCGTGCGTGCCAGCGCCTTCGACCGCGACACGGTACGGCTCGGCCTCACCGCGCGGGCGGCGTCCGCATGGCTGCTGGCGCTGGCATTGCATGAGCGCGCCTCGATCGCCGAGCGCAATCTTGAAAATGCCCGCCGCGTGCTCGCACTGGTGGCGTCCCGCAGCCGTGCCGGTGCGGTGTCTCCGCTGGACCTGGCACAGCAACGCGGCCTGGTGGCGCAGCAGCAGCGCTCGCTCGCTGCGTTGCGCCAGCAGGCTGCGGACGCCGAAACCGCGTTGGCGGTGCTGCTGGGCACGTCGATGCCGGCAGCGGGGCCGCGCGGGCCGCGGCTCGATGCGCTTCAGGTTCCCCCCATCGATGCCGCGAGCGCACCTTCCGATTTGCTGGCGCGGCGCCCCGACATCGCCCGTGCCGAGGCGCAACTGGCCGCTGCCGATGCCGACGTTCGGGCGGCGCGCGCGGCCTTGCTGCCTGCCGTCACGTTGAGCGCGGCGCTGGGCACCGGACCGGGACGCTACGGCCAGATCTTCGACAACCCCATCTACAGCCTGGCGGCGGGGCTGGCCGCGCCGATCTTCGACGGCGGCCGGCTGGCGGGTGCGCAAAAGCTGGCCGAGGCCCGGCGGGAGGAACTGCTCGCGGACTACCGGGGCGCGATCGCCACGGCCTTCGGCGATGCCCGGACCGCGCTCGACGGTGTCCGGGCCATCGACGCGCAGGCGGAGGCGCAGGCCAGCGAACTGGCCGAGGCGCGCCGGGCGGCAGAGCTGTCCGAAGCGCGCTACCGCGCGGGCGCGGAGACGCTGCTGACGTTGCTCGACGCGCAGCGCACGCTGTACGGGGCGCAAGACCTGTCGGTCGAGCTGCGCATGGCGCGCCTGCAGGCCAGGGTCGCGCTCTACCGCGCCATGGGTGGGGGTTGGGGCCGGGGCGCCGGTGCCTCTGCCATGGCGCGAGGCGAGCGCACACCCGGCTGAACATTCCGTGCGGTGGATCGTCTCTTTCCATGAGGCGCCGCGCAGGCGCAACCGCTGGCGCCTGGCGCCCCAAGGGCATCCACCCGAATCAACACAGCGCCTGGAGTAGCAGTGGCCCCGCAGAACCGCACGGAGGTGCCGTCCGCCGAGGAGACCGCATGGCGTCTCTACATGGAACTCAGAGAGAACCCGTGCCGCACGGTGGCGTTGAAGCTGACGCACTGGCTGCGCGAAGCGCCGGCGCATTCGCGCGCGTTCGAGCGCGCGCTGCGCCTGTGGGCGCTGGCCGGCGCCGCGCTGGTCGTCAACCGCCGCAGGAATTTCCATCCGCCCAGCGGTGGCGTCGAATGAGGCGCATCGCCGCTGCCGGACATGCCTCGGCATCCGACGCGCACATTCGATCGGCCGCTTCGCTGTTCGCGCGGATGCACGCGGTACCGACCACGGAAAACGCCGAACGGCTTGCGCAGTGGCTGGGCGAGGGCCCGGTGCATGTGCGGGCGCTCGACATCGCGCTGACCGAATGGGGGCTGATGCAATCGGGGAACCTTGCGGTCGATGCAGGCGGTGCGGGCGATGCAGGCGATGCGGGCCAGACGGGCCATGCACGACGCGGGTCGGGCGGCGCCTGAGCTGCGCGCCGGCTTGCGCCGTCAGCGCGTCAGCAACGTCACGCTGCCGTCCGGGCGATGCACGGCTGTCAGCGGCAGGATCGTAGGCAGCGCAGCCACGAGGCCTTCGGAATCGTTGGTGCGGAACCGCCCCGACAGCCGCATGGCGTCGATGCGGGTGTTGGTTGTGACGATGGGCTGCGCGCGGTAGCTGTTGACGGCCGCCAGGGCGTCGCCCAGTGGCGTGTTCTCGAACACCAGCCAGCCGCTGCGCCACGCGGACAGCGCCGCGGTGTCGGTCTGGCGCACGGGTGCGGCATGGCCGTCCTGGATCTCGAGCAGTTCGCCCTTGCGCAAGTCGATCACTTCCGCCTCGGTGCCCGGCGACCGCGAGCGCGGTGCCACCCGCACACGCACATGCCCGTGCTCGACGCCCACGGTGATCGGGCCGCCGCGATCGCGCACGGTGAACGCGGTGCCCACCACTTCGATGGTGGCGCCGCGCGTGCGGACCTCGAAAGGGCGCTGCGCGTTGGGTGCCACCTCGAAGCGCACTTCGCCGCGCGCCATGTCCACGAAGCGACGCTGGCGGTACAGCGTCACGTCGATCGCGCTGAGCGGGGCCAGGTCGAGCTGGCTGCCCGCCCCGCCGCCGAGGCCGTCGGTCAGCCTCACCTTCAGCATCCGGGCGGTGCGGGTTTCGTAGGCCGAGCGGAACACGGGCTGATGCCAATACCACTGTACCCCGCGGCCCGCGACCAGGCCGGTGCCGAGCAGGGCCGCGACGGAAAACAGCATCTTGCGGCGCTGTTGCCGCTGCGCCGACGACGCGGATGCTGCCGCGGCCTGGGCCATGAGCCCGCCTTCGGGCTCGTTGAAGTGCGCACGCAGGTCGTTCGCCATGCCGCCCAGGGCGTCCCAGCGCTGTCGCGCTTCCTGCGCGGCCGCCGCGTGCTCGGCCGACTTCCCGCGCCACTGGCTGAGCGCCGTGCGGGCCTGGCCCGCGGCGTCGCCGGGCGCCATCTCGCCTGCGACGATCAGCGCCAGCGCGCGTTCGACCAGCCGTTCGCGCGGCGCGCCCATGGCCATGCCGTTCACGAGAAGTCTTCGGCCAGTGCCGCGTCGAAGCCGGGGCGGTTCAGCAGGACCTGCGGCTCGATCAGTTCGCCACGCAGCTGCGCGAACACGCGGGAGCAGTCGATGGTGGCGCGCAGCAGGTGCTTGGCCACGGCCATCTCGGTGATGCCGAGCCGCTGCGCGATCTCGGCGCGCGTGTGGCCGTAGGCGCGGAACAGCAGGAACACCTCGCGCCGGCGCGGCGGCAGCTTTTCCATGGTCTCGACCACGCGCGCCAGCACGCGCTGCTGGGCGACGATGTATTCGCTGGACTGCGCGGTCTGGTGGGTGCCTGTGCCGTCGTGCCCGCCTGCCCATTCCTGGGCGACCTTGCGCCGCCGTGCGTCGTCGATGCAGAGGTTGCGCGCCACGCGAAACAGCAGGGCGCGCGGCGATTCGATGGCGCCGCCGGCGGCCTCGTGGCCGTCGGGCAGGGCATCGCCGCGCGCGCCGCCGCGTGCCTTGAGCGCCGCGGTGTAGACCCGTTCGAAGCTGGACTGCGCGATGTCGGCCGCGTAGTGCGGGTCTCGCAGGTCGCGGGTCAGCTGCCGGCGCAGGTCCGCATAGTGAGCTACCAGTTCCTGAACGAGGTCGCGCATCCGGCCGCCTTCTCGCAAGCATCGACGATGGACCCCAAGGTCTTTCGCCCACGCGCGGCGAATGCCGGGTGTCGATGGCCTTGGGAGGAGTGAATAAGAACTATTCTTATTGGAGTGTATCACCGATCGTGAGTCGAACGGATGACTGCGATGCCCCTGTCTTCGTCGTGGAATGGGTTAAAACTAACGCCGTTAGATTACCATTTGCAGTCGGCCTAACGTTGTCAGGTTGACCATCTCTTCCCCTTCCCCATCAGCTTCCCCAGCCCTCAAAGAGTTGCTCATGTCTTCTTCCAACATCGGGTCCGAGTCACCGTCCGGCCCGCTCCAGCCGGGGCTTGTCGAGCGCACGCTCACGCGCCTGTTCCTGCGCCCCGCGCGCGTCATTTCGGCGGCCACGCTGTCGCCGCGGTTCCGGCTCATCGACCTCGAGGGCGTGGCCTTCGAGGGCAACCGGTGGTCGCCCGGGCAGAAGTTGCAGATCAAGCTCGACGGCGGCTTCATGACGCGCACCTACACGCCCGTGCGCTGGGACGCCGCGCGCAGCGTGACCCGCATCGTGGCCTTTGCGCACGGCGAAGGGCCGGGCAGCGAGTGGGTGCGCCACGCGAGCCCGGGCGACGCGCGCCAGGTGTTCGGCCCGCGCCGCTCGCTCGACCTGGAACCGCTGGCGGGGCCGGTGGTGTTCTTCGGCGACGAGACCTCCTTCGGCCTCGTGGCGTCGCTGGGCGCCCGGGAGGATGTGCGGGCCGTGTTCGAGGTGGGCGCCATCGCCGAATCGCGCCAGGTGCTGGACGCGCTGGGCGTGCGGCACATGGCGCTGATGGAACGCCGCACCGACGACTCGCACCTGGCCGAACTGCAGGCTGCGATGGGGGCGCCCATGTCCGCCGACACGCACTACGTGTTGACCGGCAAGGCCTCGTCGATTCGCCAGCTGAGCCGCGCGCTCAGGGCGCAGGGCGTGGAGGCCCGGCGCATCAAGGCCAAGGCCTACTGGGCGCCCGGAAAGACCGGGCTCGACTGAGCGCGCACCGCCGCCGCCGGGCCGCTCACCGCTTCTTCTTTTTCGGCGCCTCGATCCTGCTCGCCAGCCCTGCAATGAACACATCGAGGCCGAGCGCGAAGCGCTCCTCGAGGTTGGTGTCGAACAGCGCGCCCGCGCATGCGAAGACCGAAGGAAACCGGTCCTTCGACAGTGCGCGCAGGTCCTCCTGGTGCGCGGCCAGGTCGACGCCGTTGCCGGGCCACAGCGCCTGCTCCTCCATCACGAAGCCGAGCACGTAGTACATCAGGCTGAAGGAGCCCCACGTCGCGAGCTCGTGGCTGGCGCCCGCACGCAGGAGCGGCCCGAGCATCGCCTCTCCCATGCGCAGCGTGTTGTCCGAAGTCACGTAGGTGCCGGCATACACCCGGGCGCCGTCGCGGTGCGACAGCAGGCCCTGGCGCAGCTGCTCTGCGACCCGGCGGATCGCCTCCTGCCACGACAGGCCGTCGAGCGGCTCGCGCACCACGCTTTCGACCAGCGCATCGGCCATGCCGTCGATCAGCGCCTTCTTGTTGGAAAAGTGCCAGTAGAGCGAGGGCGCCTGCACCTGCAGGGCTTGCGCCAGCGCGCGCATCGTGAGGCCGTCGAGGCCGTTCTCGTCGAGCAGCACGAGGGCCGTGGCGATGATCTGGTCGCGCTGGATTCGCATCGGGGGTCCGTGTCTTCGGTGGGGTAAGGCTGACGCTGTCAGTGTAGTCAGCGGCTTGACCCGTTCGCGAAGCGGGTGATAGCCTGCCGCGGCCATCGCGGGCAGTCGCCCGCGATGGCACGCACTTTTCGGCACCTCAAAAAGAACGGACCCCATGAAGACTCACGCGCACGCATTCGCCTCGACCTCCACCCGGCACAACGTCCGCCGCTGGGCGCGCACCGCCTGCCACGGCGCGGTGCTGGCCTGTGCGCTCATTGCCGGCCAGGCCATGGCCCAGAAGCCGCACCAGGGTGCGCTCGACGCCGCCACGCAAAGCAAGGACGAGGCGCTGAAGCTGCTGGAGCGCATGGTCAACATCGACTCGGGCTCGGCCAGCACCGAAGGCCTGGACAAGGTGCGCGAGATGGCGGTGGACGAGCTGCGCAAGCTCGGCGCCCGCATCGAGACCTTTCCGGCCGACCCGCACCCGGGCACCAACGTGGTCGCCACGCTGACCGGCCAGGGCAAGAAGAAGATCCTGATCCTCGCGCACATGGACACCGTCTTCAAGGAAGGCACGGCCGCGGCCAAGCCCTTCTACATCAAGGACGGCCGCGCCTACGGCCCCGGCGTGATGGACGACAAGGGCGGCGTGGTGGCCGGCCTGTATGCGCTGAAGATCCTGCAGCAGATCGGTTTCAAGGACTACGGGCAGATCACCTTCCTGCTCGACACCAACGAGGAGGTCGGTTCGGTCGGCACCAGCGCGCTGATCGAGCGCATCGCCAAGCAGCACGACGTGGCGCTCAACCTGGAGCCGGGCCGTCCGGCCGACGGCCTGGTGGTCGAGCGCAAGGGCTCGGCCACCGCGCTGCTCGAAGTGAAGGGCGTTGCCGCTCATGCGGGCGTGGCGCCGGAGGCCGGCCGCAACGCCGCCATGGAACTGGCGCACCAGGTGCTGCAGCTGTCCAAGACTGCCGACGCCGCGAAGAAGACCACCGTCAACTTCACCGTGCTCACGGCCAACGGCCCGACCAACGTGATTCCCGCCGCCGCCAGCGCCAAGGCCGACGTGCGCGTGGCCACGCCCGACGAGTTCGACCGCGTCGAAAAGGACATGGTGCGCATCGCGCAGAACAAGCTCATTCCCGAGACCGAGGTGCGCGTGCGCCTGAGCCGCGGCCTGCCGCCCATGCCGCGCCTGCCTTCGTCGGACAAGCTGGTGAAGATGGCCGAGGGCATCTACGCGGAGATCGGCAAGAAGCTCACCATCGAGAGCAGCGGCGGCGCGGCCGATGCGAGCCTGGTGGCGGGCGTGGGGATTCCGGTGCTCGACGGCTTCGGCATCGTGGGCGGCGGCATCCACACGCCGGAGGAATACGCGGAGGTCGAGAGCGTGGTGCCTCGCCTTTACCTGCTCTCGCGCATGCTGATGGACCTGTCGGCGAACTAGGCAAGCCCCCAGGCTTCGCGCACTTCGTGTCGCTTCTCCTTCCCCCCTTGCTGGGGTGGCACCCGCGGCCCGGCAACGCCGGTTCCGCGGTGCCCCTGGAAGGTGTCAGCCGCGCTTCGGAATGTTCAGGCCCCGCGCCACGGCGGGGCGCGCCACGAAGGCCTCGAGCACGCGCGCCACGTTCGGGAAGTCCTTGAAGCCCACCAGGTCGCCCGCTTCGTAGAAGCCGATCAGGTTGCGGATCCACGGGAAGGTGGCGATGTCGGCAATGCTGTAGTCGTCGCCCAGGATCCACTTGCGGCCGGCCAGGTGCTTGTCGAGCACGCCCAGCAGGCGCTTCGATTCGGCCACGTAGCGGTCGCGCGGACGCTTGTCTTCGTAGTCCTTGCCGGCGAACTTGTTGAAGAAGCCGAGCTGGCCGAACATGGGGCCGATGCCGCCCATCTGGAACATGACCCACTGCAGCGCTTCGTAGCGCCCGGCGGTGTCCTGCGGAATGAACTTGCCGGTCTTCGAAGCCAGGTACACCAGGATGGCGCCCGACTCGAACAGCGGCAGCGGCTTGCCGTCGGGCCCGTTGGGGTCGAGGATCGCCGGGATCTTGTTGTTCGGGTTCAGCGACAGGAACTCCGGCGACATCTGGTCCTGTGTCTCGAAGCTCACCAGGTGCACCTCGTAGGGCAGGCCGGTTTCCTCCAGCATGATCGACACCTTCACGCCGTTGGGCGTGGGCAGCGAGTACAGCTGCAGGCGGTCAGGGTGCTGCGCGGGCCATTTCTTCGTGATGGGGAAGCTCGAGAGATCGGTCATGTGTGGTCCTTGGTGAGGGTCAGGTTTCGCCAAGCGCCGGATTCTGCCCGGCTCGGCTCGCCGGCGTGCGCGCATGGCCTTGCAGGCGGGGCAGCACCTCGCGCCCGAGTTCGTCGATCACGTCCATCGCGGGCCGCGGGCCGCGCACCAGGTTCAGCAGCACGTGGGCGACGCCGGCGTCTTCCATCCGGTCGAGGTAGGCCACGAGCGCATGGCGCCCTGTGCGCTGGCCGAGCTCGATGGCTTCGGCCGGTGCATGCGCATCGTCGAGCAGGTCGAGCTGCAGCGACTGAACAAAGGGCTTGGCCTCGCCGCCGGCGCGATCTCGCAGCGCGCTCTGCCACAGCCCGATGCGGCCCTGCTGGCGCGCCTCGTCGCGGTGGTAGGTGGCCCAGCCGTCGGCATGTGTGGCGGTCCATTGCAGCGACTGGCGTGCGGACCCCACGACCAGCACGCCGATGCGCGTGGCGGGCGGCGCCATCAGGTCGAAGCCGCCCGTGGCCTCGCGCAACGCGGCGCGGTCTTGCACATCGGGCGCGAGGGCCGAACGCACGAGGTTCCAGCGTTCGCGAAAGGTGTCGCCGCGCAGCGCGATGTCTTCCTTGAAGATGGCGAACTCCGCCTCGCGGTCGCCCGAGCCCAGGCCCAGGATAAAGCGGTCGCCCGACAGGCGGTTCAGCGACAGCGCTGCCTTGGCCACATGCAGCGGATGGCGCAGCGGCAGCACCGCGGCGGCCGTGCCGAGCGCGATGCGCTGCGTGGCTGCGGCCAGCGTGGCGAGCCAGACGAAGGGCTCGTCGAGCACGGAGATCTCGTCGCCCTGCGGCACCATCACCGGCACGTCGCGTGTCCACAGCGCGGCAAAGCCGAGCTCGTCGGCGCGCTGTGCAAGGCGGCGTTCGAACGCGGGGTCGGCCATGGCGCCGTTGGCGCGGGCCAGGGGCGTCATCAGCCCCGGCGTGAGGCGGCCTGCGAGCAGGGTCTGCCGGTAGGCGATGTTGAAGGGTGTCATGTCGCTCGGGTGAGAGGGCCGCGAAATGATCGCACGGGCAATCTCGTTCGGAGATGCACCGATCTTTAATCCATATGCATCTTGCGCGTTAACCCGCTGCAGCGATGCGTGAGCGGCCACGACCATCGTGGCACCGACAAGACCCACAGAAAGCGAGACAACCGCCCATGAGCTCCACCACCACCGCTGCCGGCACGCAGCCCCACAAGGGTCGCTTCGACAGCACCTCTGACGCGGTCTACCGCAAGGTCGGCTGGCGGCTGATTCCGCTGCTGTTCCTGTGCTACATCGTGGCCTACCTCGACCGCGTGAACGTCGGCTTCGCCAAGCTGCAGATGCAGGGCGACCTGCAGTTCAGCGAGGCCGTCTACGGGCTGGGCGCGGGCATCTTCTTCATCGGCTACTTTTTGTTCGAGGTGCCCAGCAACGTGGTGCTGCACCGCGTGGGCGCGCGCCGCTGGATCGCCCGCATCATGATCACCTGGGGGCTGCTGTCGGCGGCGACCATGTTCGTGAGCTCGCCGATGTCGTTCTACGTCATTCGCTTCCTGCTCGGCGCGGCCGAGGCAGGCTTCTTCCCCGGCATCATCCTGTACCTCACCTACTGGTACCCGGCCGCGCGGCGCGGCAAGGCGACCTCGCTGTTCCTCGCGGCCATTCCTTTCGCGGGCATCCTGGGCGGGCCGATTTCAGGATGGATCCTGCAGGGCATGGGCGGCGTCAATGGCTGGGCCGGCTGGCAATGGCTGTTTCTGCTGCAGGGTCTGCCGACGGTGGCGCTGGGCCTGGTGGTGTGGCGCTACCTCGACGACCGCGTGAAGGACGCGCAGTGGCTCACCCCCGCCGAGCGTGAGCTCATCGCCCGCGACATCGCCGCCGAAGACGCGGGCAAGGCCGTGCCGCGCCTGCTCACCGTGCTCAGCAACGGGCGGGTATGGCTGCTGGCGCTGGTGTACTTCGCCTACACCTCGGGGCTGTACGGCATCTCGTTCTGGCTGCCGAGCATCATCAAGTCCATCGGCGTGAAGGGCGCGCTCGACATCGGTCTGCTCAGCGCCATTCCGTGGTCTTTCGGCGTGGTGGCGATGTACCTCATGGCGCGCAGCGCCGACCGCCGGCTCGAGTACCGCTGGCACAGCGCGCTGGCCGCCATCGTCGGTGCCGTCGGGCTGGTGCTCAGCGTGGCGTTCCATGGCAACGCGACGCTCGCGATGGCCGGCCTCACACTGGCCACCATGGGCATCATGTCCACGCTGCCGATCTTCTGGGGCATGCCCACGGCCTTCCTGGGCGGCGCGGCCGCCGCGGCGGGCATTGCGCTCATCAATTCGTTCGGCAACCTGTCGGGCTTCAGCGCGCCGTTTCTCATCGGCCTGATCAAGGACGCCACGCAAAGCACCGACGCGGGGCTGCACATGCTGGCTGCGCTGCTGGTCATCGGTGCGGTGCTGGTGCTGTTCGTCAAGCCCGAGCGCGCTTCGCCGAAGCGCTGATCCGGTCCCCGCGCCGCGGCTTTCGTCCGCGGCGCTTTCCCCCTCTTCTGAAAGAACCCCATGGATGCGGTTGTGAGTACCCCTGCGCGTTCGAACGCGCCCGCCGTGGCCCGGCGGTCCCCCTCGCCCGATCTGGTCGCGCTGCTGCAGCGCAAGTTCGCCGAGCGCTTTTCCACCAGCCAGGCGGTGCTGCTGCAGCACGGCACCGACGAGTCGGCCTACCTGCCGCAGCCGCCCGACGCGGTGGTGTTCGTGCAGAGCACGGACGAAGTCGCCTTCGTGGTGCGGGCTTGCGCGCGGGAGCGCGTGCCGATCATCGGCTTCGGCGTCGGCTCGTCGGTGGAGGGGCATCTGCTGGCGGTGCAGGGCGGTGTCTGCATCGACTTCTCTCAGATGAACAAGGTGCTGGCGATTCGCCCCGGCGACCTCACGGCCACGGTCGAGGCCGGCGTGACGCGCGGGCAGTTGAACGCGGCACTGCTGAAGACCGGCTTCTTCTTCTCGGTCGACCCCGGCGCCGATGCATCCATCGGCGGCATGGTGGCCACGGCCGCGTCGGGGACCAACACCGTGCGCTACGGCACCATGCGCGACAACCTGGTGAGCCTCACGGTGGTCACGGCTGACGGCGAGGTGGTGCGCACCGCCTCGCAGGCGCGCAAGAGCTCGGCGGGTTACAACCTCACGCAGCTCTACTGCGGTTCCGAAGGCACGCTGGGGCTCATCGCCGAGGCCACGGTGCGGCTGCATCCGCACCCCGAGGCGTATGCGGCGGCGGTGGTGCACTTTCCATCGGTGCGCGCGGCGGTCGACTGCGTGACCGAGGCGATCCAGATGGGCGTGCCGCTGGCGCGCGCCGAGATGCTGGACGCGCTGACCATCCACGCCGTGAACGCGCACAGCCGCACCACGCTCAGCGAGCACCCCACGCTGTTCCTGGAGTTCGGCGCGAGCCGCTCGCAGATCGACGAGCAGGCCGACGTGGTGCGCGAGATCGTGGCCAACCACGGTGGCGGTGCCTTCCAGTGGGCCATTCGCCCGGAGGAGCGCTCGCGTCTGTGGACGCCGCGGCATCACGCCTACTTCGCATGCCTTCAATTGAAGGCGGGCAGCCGCAGCCTGACGACCGATGCCTGCGTGCCGCTGTCGGCGCTGGCGCAGTGCATCGACGAGACACAGACCGACATCGCCGAACACGGCCTGCTCGCGCCGGTGTTCGGCCACGTCGGCGACGGCAACTTCCATTGCCTGGTGCTCGTCGACCCGAACAACGCCGAGGAGAACGACGCGGCCGAGGCCTTCAGCCACCGGCTGGTGCAGCGCGCGCTGCGCCATGGCGGCACGTCGACCGGCGAGCACGGCGTGGGGCTGCACAAGATGAAGTACCTGGTGGAGGAGCACGGCGAGCACACCGTGGCGTTGATGCGCGCCATCAAGCAGGCGCTGGACCCGCACGACATCTTCAACCCCGGAAAGATCGTCGGGCCCGCCACGGCCTGAGTGCATCCGCACATCACGCAACAACAACACTGGAGACGCAACGATGAAGAGCTCGAACATGTCTGCAACCGCACGCCGCGCGCTCGTTTCAGTGGCCGTGGCCACGTTGGCGGCGGGTTGCGGTGGCGGGGGCGGCAGTGCAAGCGGCTTCTGGCCGCTGTTGCCGCCGGCACCTGCGCCCGCCAGCCCCCCGCCGGCCGCGCCACCGCCACCTGCGGTTTCGCTCACCGACAAGTGCCCCACGCTCAAGGGCCAGACCTTCGGCGCAGGTGCGGTCGTGGTCGACGATGCCAAGGTGCTGGCCGCGACAGGGCCGCAGCCTGCGTACTGCGTGGTCACCGCGAACTTCAAGGGGTCGAGCCTGCGCTTCGAAGCGCGCCTGCCCACCGAAGGCTGGAACGGCAAGCTCGCCTTCATCGGCGGCGGCGGCTTCGACGGGCAACTGCCCAAGGCCAGCGACCCGCAGTTCAGCGCGTCGATCTTCTCCGAGCGCTACGCCACCCTTGGCACCAACGGCGGCTACGACTACGGCGGGCCGCCCGACGCGGGCTACTTCGCGGCGGGCTTCGCGGCCGATCCGGCCAAGCTGCTCGACTTCACGCAGCAGTCCGAGCACCGCGCGTTGCCGCCGGGCAAGGAAGTGATTGCCGCTTTCTTCGGCAACGGCCCCACGCGCAGCTACTTCGAAGGCTGCTCCATGGGCGGCCATGACGCTCTGATGCAGGCGCAGCGCTTTCCCGACGATTTCGACGGCATCGTGGCGCGTGCACCCGCGGGCAACATCATGGGCCTGTTCATGCAGTTCAATCGCATCTCGAAGCAGGTGGGCACGCCGGCCAACACGCTCAACACGGCCAAGCAGACGCTGCTGGCGAACGCGGTGCTCGCGCAGTGCGACGCGCTCGACGGCGTGGCCGACGGCATCGTTTCCAAGCCTGCCGCCTGCAACTACGACCCCGCGCCGCTGCGCTGCGCGAACGGGGCGGACACGGGCAACAGCTGCCTGTCGGATGCACAGATCGCCACCGTGAACACCATCACTTCGGCGGTGGCCACGTCGGACAACGCGTGGTCGCACCCGGGCTACAACTTCGGGCTGGAGAACACGGCCGAGGGCTGGGGTTCGTACATCTGGCCGCAGGCGGCGCTGGGCGGCAACTCTGTCCAGGGCATGTTCTCGGATGGCTTCGTGCGCTCGTTCATCACGCAGGACCCCGGCTTCGACACGCTCACCTGGAACCCCGACCAGTGGCTCACGCGCATGGGCATCATCGGCGGCATGTTCAGCGCGGCCGATCCCGACCTGAACCGGCTTCATGCGCGCGGTGCCAGGCTGATCATGTGGAACGGCACCAACGACACCTCGGTGAGCGCGCGTGACACCTCGCGCTACTACGACCGCGTGGTGTCCGCCATGGGGCAGCAGAAGGCCGACGAGACGGTCGAGCTCTTCCTGGCGCCCGGCGTGGGCCATTGCTACGGCGGCCCGGGCGCGGACAAGGTCGACCTGCTGAAGGCCATGTCGACCTGGGTGGAGCAGGGCGTGCCGGCGTCGGCGCAGAAGCTGGTGCAGCGCAAGGTCGATGCCGCGAGCGGAGCGACCGCGCTCTCGCGGCCGATGTGCAAGTACCCCGCCTATCCGCGCTACAAGGGCACGGGCGACGCGAAGGACGCGGCGAACTTCGACTGCGTGAACTGAGGCCTTGTCCGACCCTGCACCCTCGACACCGCGCCCTAGAATGACCCGCCGCGCGCAGCACGCCCGCTGCGTGCGGCGGGAGACCCTTCGATGGAACTGCGCCAGTTCAAGTATTTCGTCGCCATCGTGGACTGCGGCAGCCTGTCGCGCGCAGCGCAACAACTCTTCATTGCACAGTCGGCCTTGAGCAAGCAGATGGCCGAGCTGGAATCGGAGCTTGGCACCCAGCTGCTGCTGCGCAGCCGCAACGGCGTGGCGATGACCGAGGCGGGCAAGGTGTTCTATGAATACGCCCAGGGCATCACCAAGCAGGTGAGCGACGCCAAGGCCGCGGTGCACGTGGCGTCCGATGCCGTGTCGGGCTCGGTGGTGGCGGCGCTGCCGCAGAGCGTGTCGCCCATGATCGCATTGCCGCTCATGCGCGCGGCGGCCCGGCGCTACCCCGACGTGGTGCTGCACCTGAACGAGGAACTCACCGGCAACATGGCCGACCAGTTGCTGCGCGGCCGTGTCGACGTGGCGGTGTTCTCGCCCACCATGCCGGCGGACGACATCCTTTTCACGCCGCTGGTCGAGGAAGACTTCGTGTTCCTCGAATCGCCGCAAAGCCCGCATGCGTTTCCGCCCGGCGACGTGAGCATCCGGCAGGCCACTGCGCGGCCGCTGGTGTGGCCTGCCAATGCGCACGGTCACTGCACACGCTGGCTGGTCGATGCGGTGCTGGAGCGGGAGGGCCATTCCGCGGCGCAGGTGGCCGTGGAGATCAACTCGGTCTACACGCTGAAGGCCGCGGTGGAGGCGGGCCTCGGGCCGACCGTCATGCCGTTCGGGCTCGCGCAACGCGAGGTGCAGGAAGGCCGGCTGGCCGCGCACCGCATCGATTCGTCGTCGATGTTCCGCACGCTGGGGCTGTGCGTGTCGGTCCATCTGCCGACCACGAACGCCAAGCGCGCCGTGTGTACGCTGATCGGCGACGTGATGCGCGAGCTGTGCGAGAGCGGGCAGTGGGCGGGTGCGCGCGTGGTGGCGCCGCCAAGAAAGCCGAAGGAGCCGAAGGCATAGCGCCCTCGGCGGTTCGCCTCATGCGCTGCGCCTGGTGGCCGTCTTTGCCGCCTTGCGGGGCGCGGCTTTCGCGGGCGCGGCGAACAGGCGCGTGAGGGCCAGTCGCACATCGGCCTGCATGGCCTCGATGGCCTTCGCATCGCCCGACAGGTGCTTCAGCAGCGCCTGCTGGAACAGCCCGTCGAACAGCGCATAGGTGGCCGATGGTGGCATGCCGCACGGCTCGCCGGAGAGTTCGGCGAAGCGGCTCATGATGCGCCAGATCATGTCTTCCAGGCTCTTGTCGATCTGCACGACATCGGCGCGGAAGGCCTCTTCGAACAGCGCCTGCGAGCGCAGGTCGTACCAGAGGCGGTGCACGTGGCCTTCGCCCTGCAAGGTGTCGCCCAGGCTCTGCAGGAAGCCTTCCATCAGCTCGTCGTACGTGGTGGCGCTTTCCACCGCATGGTCGTAGCGCTTGACGCAGCGCGCCTTGTACTGCTTCACGCTGCAGATGATGAGGTCGACCTTGTCGCTGAAGTAGTAGTGCAGCACCCCGTGCGAGAACTCCGAGTTCTGCGCGATCTCTCGCAGGCTGGTGCGCGCATAGCCCAGCGCGGCCAGTGTGGTGAGCGCTGCCTCGCCAAGTTCGGCGCGCCGCTCCGAGAACTTGTCGACCCGTGTCTTGGGCACCCGTTCTGCGTGTTTCTGGACCCGTGGATGTGTCGTCATTGAAAGCCGGGCCGCGTGGTGCCGGCCGCTGTGTTCCTCTTGATGCCAAACCATAGCACGCAAGCGGGAGAACCCGCATCCGGCGTATCACGCATGGTTTCTTTTGAAACTGGACATGTGTCAAAGAAAAAATCTTGACACTCGTCAAGTCGATTTCTAGCATGGCCGATCCATCTCACAACACATACACAGGAGACAAGCGATGGCCAGGTTCGACTTGAAAGGGCGCAAGGCGCTCGTGACAGGCGGTGCGCGCGGCATTGGCGCGAGCATTGCCGAGGCGCTGGCGGCGGCCGGCGCGTCCGTGATGATCGGCGACGTGCTCGCCGACCTGGGGCGCGAAACCGCTGCCAGGTTGTCGGCGTCGGGGGCGAAGGTGGGCTTCGTGCCGCTCGACGTCACCAAGGACGCGGACTGGGCCTCGGCCAGCGCGGCCACCGTCGAGGCGCTCGGGGGTTTCGACATCCTCGTGAACAACGCCGGCATCGAGATCACTTCGCTGGTGATCGACGTCGACGGCGACGACCTGCGCCGCATGCTCGACGTGAACGTGGCCGGCACGCTGCTCGGCATGAAGCACGCGTTCCGCGCCATGCGCCCTGGCGGCAGCGCGGGCGGCGGCGGGGCGGTGGTCAACATCGCATCGGTCGCGGCCACCATCGCGTTCCCGGCCATCGCCGGCTACTCGGCCACCAAGTCCGCCGTCGATCGCGCCACGCGCGTGGCGGCCATGGAGTCCGGCAAGCTGGGCTACGGCGTGCGCGTGAACTGCATCTACCCGGGGCTCGTGCCCACCGACATGGGCATGAAGCTCGCCAACGACATCGTGGCCGCGGGGCTGGCACCCAGCGTCGAGGCCGCGGTGGGCGACGTGATCGGCCAGACGCCGCTCGGGCGCCTGGGCGAGGTCGGCGACATGGCCGACGTGGTGGTCTTCCTCTGCAGCGACGCGGCCCGGTTCATCACCGGCGCGGGCCTGGCGGTGGACGGCGGCATGGGCATGTGAGCACACAACAAAGGAGACACAGCATGAGCATCGGCAAGAAGAAACCCGTCGTCGTCTACGGCGCCTCCGGCTACACCGGCCGCCTGGTCTGCGAGTACCTGCGCGAGTACAACATTCCCTTCATCGCCGCGGGCCGCAGCGCGCAGAAGGTGGACGCGGCGATGAAGTCCAACGTGCCCGGCATCGAGACCGCGAGCTACGAGGTGGTGGAGGTCGCGCACTCGGTGGGGGCGCTCACCGATCTGTTCACCGGTGCCTCGGTGGTGCTCAACACCGTGGGGCCCTTCGCCAGATTCGGCCCCGAGGTGGTCGAAGCCTGCCTGGCTGCCGGGTGCCACTACACCGACACCACGGGTGAGCAGGACTGGCTCATCACCCTCGAGCGGGAATGGGGCGACAGGTTCGCCAAGGCAGGCCTGCTGCTCTCGCCCGGCCTGGCGCAGATGTACACCACCGGCGAGATCGCGGCGCAGCTGTGCCTGGAGACCCCCGGGCTCGACACGCTGGACATCGCCGTGTTCTGGGGCGGCAGCCCGACCATCGCCTCCACCCAGACCATCCTGGTCAATGCGGCCACCTCCAAGGCCTACTACCTGGAGCAGAACGAGTATGTTGAATGGCAACCCGACGCGGGCCTGTACCACCTGGCCATTCCCGGGCAGCACGAGGCGGCGCTCGCATTGCCCTGGGGCGGCACCTCGCACCCGGTGTGGTTCAAGCGCGATCCGCGCGTGGCCAATGTGAAGGTGCTCGGCGGAGTCTTCAACAAGGCGCTGATGCAGGGCGTGCCGCAGATCGTGGCCGCCGCGCTCAAGGCCACCGAGGGCATGAACGACGAGGACCGCTATGCCGCCCTGGCCCGGACGGCCGCGGGCGTGATGAACACCATGCCCCCGCGCGAGAACCCGCGCATCAACAAGTCCGTCGATTCGGTGCATGCCTCCGGCCCGCTGGGCCGCATGCACTGCGTGATCTTCGGAAACTGCAACTACAAGCAGACCGGCCTGTTGCAGGCCTATGCGGCGGCCTCGCTGTTGCAGCAGCCGCCGCGGCGCGCCGGCTTCGCCTCGGGTTGCCAGGCCTTCGGGCATCGCGAGCTGCTGGGTGCGCTGCGCAGCTTCGGGCTGGTGCAGGAGCCCGTACTCACGCGGCTGGGCTGACGCTCATGCGCCTCGTCGACTACCTCGACAAGGGCGCCCAGCTGGGCGCCCATGCGCCGTGCCTGACCCTGGGCGGCACCGACCTGAGCTATGCGCATGTGCAGCGCATCAGCTGGCGCGTGGCGCGCGGCCTGCAGCGCGCCGGCATCCGGCCGGGGGACAAGGTGGCCGTGCTCTCGGGCAACGATGCGATGGCATTCGCCACGGTGTTCGGCATTTCGCGCGCGGGCTGCGTGTGGTGCCCGATCAATCCGCGCAACGAGGCGGGCGAGAACGCCTTCGCGCTCGACGCCTTCGATTGCGCGTGCCTGGTCTTTCACGGCAACTACGCGGCCATGGTCGAGCAGATGCGCCCGCAGCTGCCCAAGCTGCGGGCGCTGGTGTGCCTGGACGTGCCGCAGGCCTTCGCGCCTTCCATGGACGAGTGGCTGGAAGGGCTGGGCGATTCGCCCCTCGATACCGCGCCACCCGACGACGTGGCCATGATCGCCGGCACCGGCGGCACCACCGGACAGCCCAAGGGCGTAATGCTCTCGGGCCGCAACCTCGAGGCGATGTCGGCGCTCACGCTGATGGGCTACCCCTTCGAAGGCCGGCCCGCCTACCTGGCGCTCGCGCCGCTCACGCATGCGGCCGGTGTGCTGTGCCTGCCGGTGATGGCGCTGGGCGGGCGGGTGGTGATCATGCCCAGGCCCGACCTGGGCGAGTTCCTCGGGCTCATCGAGGAATACCGCATCACCCACACCTTCCTGCCGCCCACGCTGATCTATATGCTGCTGCAGCATCCGCAGCTGGCCGCCACGGCGCTCGATTCGCTGCAATGCTTCTGGTACGGCGCGGCGCCCATGTCCACCGCGCGGCTCGAAGAGGCGCTGCAGAAGATCGGCCCGGTCATGGCGCAGCTCTTCGGCCAGACCGAGGCGCCGATGATGATCTCGATGATGTCGCCGCGCGACCACTTCAATGCCGACGGATCGGTCGCCGTGCAGCGCCTGGCGTCGGCGGGGCGCCCGGGCCCGCTGGTGCAGGTGGGCGTGATGAACGGCGAGGGCGCTTTGTTGTCCACGGGCGAGAGCGGCGAGATCGTGGTGCGCGGCTCCCTCGTGATGCAGGGCTACTACAAGGACCCGCGCGCCACCGAGGAGGCCTCGCGCTTTGGCTGGCACCACACGGGTGACATCGGCTATCTGGACGCGGACGGTTTCTTGTACATCGTGGACCGTGCCAAGGACATAATCATCTCGGGTGGCTTCAACGTGTATTCCGCCGAGGTCGAACAGGCGCTCATGCAGCACCCCGACGTGCAGGACAGCGCGGTGGTCGGCCTGCCCGACGAGAAGTGGGGCGAGCGCGTGGTGGCGGTGTTGCAGCTCCACACCGGCCGGCAGGTGGACGTGGACGACATCAAGGCCTTCGTGAAGGCGCGCATCGGCAGCGTGAAGGCGCCCAAGCAGATCGAGGTGTGGCTCGACCTGCCGCGCTCCAAGGTGGGCAAGGTGCTGAAGAAGGACGTGCGCTCCGCGCTGTTGTCGGCACTGCCGCATTGAGCGGGCTGCGCCGGCTCAGGCGCGTCGGTACAGGTCCTGGTGCGCCTTGCGCAGCTCGAACTTCTGGATCTTGCCCGTCGAGGTCATGGGCAGTGCGGGCAGGAAGACGATTTCCTTCGGCACCTCGAAGCCGCCGAGGTGCGCCTTGCAATGCGCCGTGAGCGCGGCTTCGTCGAAGTCCGCCGGCGCGTCGGGGCGGCGCGTCACGAAGGCCGTGATGGCCTCGCCCCAGTGGTCGTGCGGCAAGCCCACCACCGCTGCATTCATCACGCCCGGGTGACGCAGCAGCACCTCCTCGACCTTGATCGACGGCACGTTCTCGCCGCCCGACTTCACCATGTCCTTCAGGCGGTCGAGAAAGATGAGCTGCCCGTCGTCGTCCATCTTGCCCAGGTCGCCCGAGTGGTGCCAGCCGAAGCGCTGGGCGTTGGCGGTGGCCTCCGGGTCCTTGTAATAGCCGAGCATCACATTGGGGCCGCGAAAGACGATTTCGCCGACCTGGTTCGCTGCGAGCAGTTCGCCGTCGTCGCCCATCACCGAGACTTCGTTCACCAGCGTGCCCACGCCCCAGTAGGAGCCGAAGCGCTTGCGCTGTTCGTGCGCTTCGAAGATGGTGGCGCCGGGGTACATCTCGGTCTGGCCCGACACCAGCGCGAAGTTGGGGCAGAACTCGTCGAGCAGGCGCAGCAGCAGCGTGCGCGGCATGGGCGCCATCGCATACACGCACAGCCGCAGGCTCGACAGGTCGCGCGACGCGCGCTGCGGGTGGGCCAGCAGCGCGCCGTACATCATCGGCAGGCCGACCATCACGGTGATGCGGTGGCGCTCGATGGCGCCGAGCACCGCGCCGGGGTCGAAGCCGCGCAGCACGACCAGCGCCCCGCCCACCGCGAGCGCGGACATCAGCACGGTGTGCTGGCCGCAATGGAAAAGCGGCAGCACGCTGCTCCACACGTCGGCGCGCTCCGGGCTGCTGCCCCACTCGACCATGTTGCTCAGCAGCACCGAGTGCACCGACGCATGCGAATGCATCACGCCCTTCTGGCGGCCCGTGGTGCCGCTGGTGTACATGATGAGCGCGAGTTGCGTGCTGTCGATGGGCACGTCGGGCAGCGTCTGCGGCCCTTGCGCAATGGCCTGCGCCACGGTGGGCACGCCCGCGGGTGGCGTGTCGCCGTCGAGCACGCACAGCAGCGGCGCAATGCCCGCGCCGTCGACCAGTGCGCGCAGCTCGGGCTTGGCATGCAGTGCGGTGTCGATCACCAGGTGGCGCACCTCGGCGTGCGCGAGGATGTAGCCGACGGCGTCCACCGCCAGCGCGGTGTTGATGGGCACCCACACCAGCCCCGCCTTCTGGATGCCCAGCAGTGCCACCACCATCTCGATGGAGTTGTTGCACAGCATGCCCACGCACGCGCCGCCTTGCAGGCCCAGGCCCAGCAGGTGGTGCGCGAAGCGGTTCGACGCGGCGTCGAGTTCGCCGTACGACATGCGGTGCTCGCCCTCGATCAGCGCGGTGCGTCTGCCGAACCGGCGCGCGCTGCGGTGGACCACGTCACCCAGCGCAACGCGCGAGATGCGGGGGTGGAACTGCGAGGGCGCGAGGCCCGTGTCGGCTGCAGGCATGCTCTGTGTCTCCGGTCTTCTGTGGTGGTGCGCAGCCTAAGGCTGGCCTCCCCACGCGTCTTGCGAAGACTGGCTACACAGCGCGGCCTGCTCTGGCAGGCCCTAGAAGCGCGCCTTCAGGAAGGCCGACGGGCCTTGCAGGCGCACCTTCAGACGCGAATCGGCAAAGCTCGCCTCGCGGGTCAGGTCGATGTTCGTCACGCCATAAGAGAGCACCAGGCCCACGTTCTTCACCGGGAACCACTCCACGCCGGCCGAGGCGTTGTAGATGTTGCCGTGAAAACGCCCACCGTTCTTCCACACGCCCGAGGCGTCGGCGAACAGGCGAAGGTCGGGCGTGATGGCATGGCGCACGCCGATCTCGAGCAGCGGTGCAATGGCGTTGTCGCTCGAGCTCTCGCTGAGGGTGCCGACCTGGCCGTTCACCGAGGCCAGCGCGGTCGCGCCCAGCGTCGCACGGTAGTAGGCGGCGCCAGCGCCCAGGCCGAGCACGGTGTTGCCCGAGCCGATCCACCATTTGTACGACAGCTTGGCGAAGTCGAGCTTGGTGTTGACGGAGGCGTTGCCGAACGAGTTCAGCGTGCCGAAACTGCCGAAGGACGTGCTGTTCGCGACGCCGCCCGAGTAGTCGCGCTTGTACTGGTAGTAGTCGAACGAAATGCCCTGGCTGTCGCCGAGCAGCACGTCGGCCGTGATGCGCGGCATCGTCACGCGGCCCGGCTTGATGTCGCCCGATTGCAGCGTGCCGTAGGGCGTGCCCACCGATGCATTGAACTTGGGGTCGGCGTTGAACGCCCCCACGGAGAAGCTGAAGCGGTCGAGCGCGGGCGAGGGGTCGGCCAGGGCCGGCGTGGCGGCGAAAAGAAAGCCGGTGCCAACCATGGCGCCCAATGTGCCGAGCGTGCCGAGTCTTGCGATCCGATCGAGGGGGCGGGAGCGAAACAGCATGGAAGAATTCCTTGATGACCTGAAGAGGATGAAAAATGTGAACGCCGTGGGCATGTAATGAAGGTGGACGCGAGCCGATGAGGCCTTTGCGGTGCCTGCGGGCATGGCTCCCTGTAACGCGGCATCACGATAGACGCATCATTCAGACGCTTGCATGCGCGCAACGCCGTTGTGCTTGTAGGACGCTTTCGATGGCTGGGGGGCGCGGCCCCGGCGGCGACGCCAGCAGGGCTACAGTGGCGCGCATGCTCAAACACCTCTCCACCACCACCGGCAAACAGCGTCTTCTTTACGGCGGGATCGCCGCTGCCGCGGCGGCTGCGGCGCTGATGCCGGTGCCGATGAGCAGCATGGCGCGCGGCCTGGCCGGATGGTGCGCGGGGGTTCTGGTCTACCAGGTGCTTACATGGTGGCTGGTCGACACCTTCGATGCCAGGCGCACGCGCGAGCGTGCGCAGCAGCTCGACCAGCCCAACATCGTGATCCTGGTGTCGATGCTGGTGGTGGTGGCCGTGAGCGTGGTGGCCATCGCCATGATGTTGCAGCAGGTCAAGCAGCTGAACGGCTGGGAGCGCGCCGCCCATGTCGCGCTCGGGATGGTGGCGCTGGCGGGTTCGTGGCTGATGATCCACACCATCTACGCCTTTCACTACGCGCACCGCTACTACATCGACCAGAAGGGCGGCACGCCCGACGGCGGGCTCGACTTTCCGGGCAAGGACGACGCGCCCGACTACTTCGACTTTCTGTACTACTCGTTCGTGATCGGCATGACCTCGCAGGTGTCCGACGTGCAGGCCACCTCGAGGGAGATGCGGCGCATCACGCTGTTCCACAGCGTGCTGGCGTTCGCGTTCAACATGCTGGTGCTGGCACTGTCCGTCAACGTGGTGGCCGGCGCAATCTAGCCAGTCAGGTCGCGCGCCTGCGCGGCATGCCCGGCTTGACGATGCCCGTCGACAGCGCCACGCCGCACACGATCACCGCCGCGCAGATCAGCATCCACTGCGTGATGCTCTCCTGGAGAAACACCGCGCCGTAGAACAGCGCGAACACCGGCACCAGGAAGGTCACCGTCAGCGCGCGGGCCGGACCGGCCCGCTCGATCAGGCGAAAGAACAGGATGTAGGCCACGCCGGTGCAGGCGATGCCCAGGGCCAGCAGCGCGAGCCAGGCGCGCAGGCTGGGCATTTGCGCGGGCCACAGCCAGATCGCCGGCAGGGCCAGGAACAGCGTGGCGCCCAGCTGGCTGCCGGTGGCAGTGGTGAGCGCGGGCACGCCGCCCAGGTGGGCGCGCGTGGCACTGGCCGAGATGCCGTAGCACAGGCACGCGGCCAGGCAGGCCAGCACCGCGAAGAGTGCGGCATTGCCGCTCGCGCCCGCTTGCAGGCCGGCGCTGCGGCTGGCCAGCATGGCGACGCCGGCAAAGCCGATCACCAGCCCGACGATGCGCCAACCCGCGGGGCGTTCGCGAAACCATGCCCACGCCACCAGCGCGCCGAACATCGGCGTGGTCGCGTTGAGCACCGCCGCCAGGCCGGTGTTGATGGTCAGCAGCGCGAAGCAGAACAATGCGAAGGGCATGCCCGAGTTGAAGACGCCGACCGCGAAGCTCGCCTTCCAGTGCCTGGCAAGACTGGGGCCCTGGCCGCGCAGCAGCGCGATGGGCAGCAGGAACAGCGCGGCGATGGCCACCCGCACTGCGGCCGTCGGCAGCGCACCGAACTCGGCCGCGCCGATGCGCATGAACAGAAAGGACGCGCCCCATAGCGCGCCCAGCAGCACCAGGTCGATGAGCCAGGCGGTGGGAGCGAGGGTCTTGGCGGGGATGTTGTTGTTCGTTGTGGTGGTCATGCGTCGTCTGTTCTTCTGCGGTGCCCGGCGCTCAGAGCGCCTTCTCGAGTTCGAGCAGGGCGGTCTTGCGCTCGAGCCCGCCAGCGTAACCGGTCAGCGAACCGTCGGCGCCCAGCACGCGGTGGCAGGGCACGATCACGCTGATCGGGTTGCGCCCCACGGCCGCGCCCACCGCGCGCACCGCCGCGGGGTTGCCCACGTTCACGCTCAATGCACCGTAGCTGGTGGTGGCGCCGGCCGGAATGGCCAGCAGCTGCTGCCACACGCTTTGCTGGAACGCGGTGCCGTGCGAGAGGTCGAGCGTCATGTCGAAGCTGTCGCGCCGGCCGGCGAAGTAGTCGCGCAACTGGGCGGCCGCCTCCACCAGCGCGGGGTGGTCGTCCCGGGTGATCCAGCCGGTGGTGTCGGGCCAGTGGCGCTGCTGGTCGAACCAGACGCCGGCCAGGCCCTGGTCGGTGGCCGCCATTGTCATGCCGCCCAGCGGCGTGTCGAGGTGCGAGGTGTAGATGACTTTGCTCTTGAACTTCATGACATTTCAGGCGGTGAAGCCTGCCGTGGTGACGAGGGGAGATGCCGTGGCCGCCGTCTCGGCGGTGGGCAATGCGGAAGACGAAGAGGGCGCATGCCAGGCGCGCAGCACCGCGTAGCTGCGCCATGGCCGCCAGGCCTGAGACGCCTCGCTGGCGGCGCGCGCCGTGGTCACGCCCAGTGCCTTCTGCAGCGCGACGTCGCCGGCCGGAAAGGCGTCGGGCCAGCGCAGCGCGCGCATGGCGATGTACTGCGCGGTCCAGGCACCGATGCCCGGAAGCTCCTGCAGCGCGGCGATGGTCGAGGGCACGTCGGCGCCCGCATGCAGGGCCAGCTTGCCGGCCACCACGTGCTGGGCGATGGCGTGCAGCGCGGTCTGCCGCTGGCGCACGATGCCGAGTTGGCCGAGGGCGTCGCCGCTGGCCGCGGCAATGGCGGCGGGCGTGGGGAACAGCCGGTCCAGTCCTTCGACCGGCGTGGCCATCGGCTCGCCGAAGGCCTCGACCAGCCGCGAGCCCAGCGTGCGCGCCGCGGCCACCGTGACCTGCTGGCCCAGCACGGCGCGCACCGCCAGTTCGAAGCCATCGACCGCGCCGGGCACGCGCAGCCCGTCGCCGTGCGGAAAGGCCGCATGCAGCGCGGCGTTGATCGCCATCGGCTCGGCGTCGAGGTCGAACAGCGCCCGCGCCCGGCTGATGACGATGGGCAACACCGCGGCGAGCGAGTCGCTCACCGACAGCAGCACCAGTTCGCGCTCCAGGTCGAAGCGCAGTTGCATCCAGCCGGCGTGCGCCTGCGTGCCTTGCTGGACGCGCAGGGTGCGGGTCAGCTTCACGTACGTGGGCGTGCTGCCCTTGACGGGCGCCTTGCCGTCGGCCGTCGTCACGACCTCCACGCCCCGCAACGCGCGGCGTGCGAAGAACGCGAGCATGGCGTTGGCGTCGTACGGCGGTCTGAAGCCCAGCCGCACCTCGATCGCCTTGGCCTTGTCGCCTTCGGCCGCCGCGCCGCCCGCCCTGCGCAGTGCACTGGGGTTCAAGCCGTAGTGTTCGAGAAACGCCGCGTTGAAGCGGCGCACGCTCGCAAAGCCGCTGGCCAGTGCCACTTGCGTCATCGGCAGCCGGGTGTCGGCGATCAGCTGCTTGGCGGCCAGCAGGCGGCGCGTCTGCAGATACTGTAGGGGCGACACGCCGAACTGCACCTCGAAGATGCGGCGCAGGTGCCGGTCGCTCACGCCGAGCCGTGCGGCGATCTGCGCCGCGCCGGGGCCGTCTTCCGACCACGCGTCGGGCTCGTCGATGAGCCGGGCCGCCTGCAGCGCGAGGATGCGCGAAGCGTCTTCGGTCGACCAGCTGGCCGCACGCGGTGCCAGTTCGGGCCGGCAGCGCAGGCAGGGGCGAAAGCCCGCCGCCTCGGCCTGCGCCGCATGGCGGAAGAAGCGGCAGTTCTCGCGCCGCGGCAGCTTCACGCGGCACACCGGGCGGCAATAGATGCCGGTGGAGGTCACCGCGGTGAAGAACGAGCCGTCGAAGCGCGCGTCGTGCGTCTTCATCGCCAGGTAGCAGGCGTCGCTCTCGAGCGCTTCGTGGGGTGTGTGGGCGGCGGGCATGGGGAAATGATACGGTTTCGACTCGTTTCAACTGGCCGTTTTCGGACATGTGGCCCTCCGGGGCGTTGCCTACAATGCCCCGTTCGCAAAACCAACCGGGAAACGCCTTTCATGCAGCTCAGCGCGTCGATCTTCAAGGCCTATGACATTCGCGGCGTCGTGCCGGTCACTCTCGACACCGAGGTGGCCGAGGCGCTCGGGCGGGCCTTCGGCAGCGCCGCGCGCGCAGCCGGTGAAAAGTCGGTCGCCGTGGGGCGTGACGGCCGGCTGTCGGGGCCCGCGCTCGCTGAAGCGCTGATCCAGGGCCTGGTGGCGACCGGCGTCGAAGTGATCGACGTGGGCGCGGTCACCACGCCCATGCTCTATTTCGCGGCCCACACGCTGTGCACCAGCGGCATCCAGGTCACCGGCAGCCACAACCCCAAGGACTACAACGGCTTCAAGATGGTGCTGGCCGGCCGCGCGATCTACGGCGACGAGATCCAGGGCCTGCGCAAGACCATGGAAGCCGGCACAGCGCAACTCGCCCCCGGCGGCAGCGTGCGCAAGGTCGACGTGACCGAGGCGTACGTGAAGCGCATCGCCGGCGACATCAAGCTGGCGCGCCCCATGAAGATCGTGGTCGATTCGGGCAATGGCATCGCCGGTGCCTCGGCACCGGCCATCTTTCGCGCCATCGGCTGCGAAGTGACCGAGTTGTTCAGCGAGGTCGACGGCAACTTCCCCAACCACCACCCCGACCCCAGCAAGCCCGAGAACCTCAAGGACCTGATGGCCGCGCTGGCCGCGGGCGACGCCGAACTGGGCCTGGCCTTCGACGGCGACGGCGACCGGCTGGGCATCGTCACCAAGGACGGCCAGAACATCTTCCCCGACCGCCAGATGCAGCTGTTCGCGCAGGACGTGCTGTCGCGCGTGCCGGGCGGCACCATCGTCTTCGACGTCAAGTGTTCGCAGCGCCTGGCGCCGGCCATCGAGGCCGCGGGCGGCAAGGCCATGATCTACAAGACCGGCCACTCGCTCATCAAGGCCAAGATGAAGGAAATCGATTCGCCGCTGGGCGGCGAGATGAGCGGCCACATCTTCTTCAAGGAGCGCTGGTTCGGTTTCGACGACGGCACCTATGCGGGTTGCCGCCTGCTCGAAATCCTGAGCAAGAGCCCGGACGCCAACGCCGTGCTCAACGCCTTGCCCACCAGCTTCTCCACGCCCGAACTGAACGTGGCCTGCGCCGAGGGCGAGCCGCATGCGGTGGTCGGCCAGCTGGTGAAAAGCGCGCGCTTCGCGGCGCCCGCCACGGTCTCGACCATCGACGGCTTGCGCGTGGACTGGCCCGACGGCTTCGGGCTGATCCGTGCGTCGAACACCACCCCCGTGCTGGTGCTGCGCTTCGAAGGCCAGACCGATGCGGCGCTCAAGCGCATCGAGGCCGAGATGCTGGCCCTTTTGAGAACCGTCAAGCCCGACGCCAGCCTGGCCGAAGCCTCCCACTGAACCCAGCCTGTGCGTTCCCTGTTGCTCCGCCTCTACGGCGTATTCACCACCGTTGTGCAACCGCTGGTCCGTCGCAAGCTGCGGCGCCGCGCGCAGGCAGAGCCGGGCTATGGCGTGGCCGTGGAAGAACGCTTCGGGCATTACGACGCGGCCACCACCGGCCATGCGCAGTGCTGGGTGCATGCCGTGTCGCTCGGCGAAACGCGCGCTGCAGCCATCCTGATCGCCGAACTGCGCCGCCAGTACCCCGGCATTCCCATCCTGCTCACCCATGGCACCGCCACCGGCCGCGAAGAGGGCGTCAAGCTGCTCGAGCCCGGTGACACGCAGGTGTGGCAGCCCTGGGACACGCCGGGCGCCGTGGCGCGCTTCCTAGACAAGTTCCAGCCCCGCATCGGCGTGCTGATGGAAACCGAGGTGTGGCCGGTGATGTCCGCGGCCTGTGCCGAGCGCCGCATACCGCTGGTGCTGGCCAATGCGCGGCTCAGCGAAAAGTCGCTGGCCGCCGCCGAGCGCCTGGCCTGGCTGTCGCGGCCCGCGTATTCGGCGCTCACCGCCGTGTGGGCGCAAACCGAGGCCGATTCGCACCGGCTGGTGTCGCTGGGCGCCAAGGTGGCCGGCGTGTACGGCAACCTGAAGTTCGACGCCACGCCCGACGAGCGCCAGCTCAAGGCGGCCGTGTCGCTGCGCGAGCGCCTGCCCAAGCCGATGGTGGTGCTCGCGAGCTCGCGCGACGGTGAAGAGCGCATGCTGCTCGACGTGCTGAAGCGCTTCGGCGCCACGTCGCCGGTGCCGCCGGAGCAGGGCGCGGTGCGCTCGATCGCCAAGCGGGTGCACGACGTGCAATGGATGATCGTGCCGCGCCATCCGCAGCGCTTCGACGAAGTGGCTGCGCTGATCGAGGCCGAAGGCTTTGCGGTGGCGCGCCGCAGCGCGGCGGGGCAGCCGGCCGAGGCCGAGATCTGGCTGGGCGATTCGCTCGGTGAAATGGCGCTTTACTACGGCCTGGCCGACGTGGCGCTGCTCGGCGGCAGCTTCGAGCCGCTGGGCGGGCAGAACCTGATCGAGCCGGCCGCCTGCGGCTGCCCGGTGGTCATGGGGCCGTCGACCTTCAACTTCGCCGAAGCATCGCAGCTGTCGCTGGCGGCCGGCGCGTCGCTGCGCGTCGAGGGCATGGAGCAGGCGGTGACTGCAGCGCTGAAGCTGGTCGAGAACCCCGAGCGCCGCGCCGTGATGGCGCAGGCCGCGCTGGGCTTCTCGTCGTCGAACCGCGGGGCGGCCGAGCGCACGGCGGCGGCGGTGCTGGCGATTGCGCAGGCCGCGGAGCCGGTCGCGACCGCCGCAGCGCCGCTTGACGGCGGCGAACCGCAGCGCGCGGAACCCACGCTGGACTGAGTTTGCATGTGCTCCTTCCCTCTCTGGGGGAAGGCTGGAGGCTGGGACCGGGGCAAGCGCCCGACGAGCGCTGCCAGGTGTTCAAGGCCGTCGTGCCCCCACCCCGACCCTCTCCCAGCGGGGGAGGGAGAAAGACAAAAAAACTCAGCGCACCGGCGGATTCAGGATCACCGGCGGCACGGGTGCCGTCGGCATCGCCGGCGCCGGCGGGTTGAACGGCTGCACCGGCACGGGTGGAATCACCGGAATGCTCGGCGGCGCAACCGGCACCACGGGCGACGCGCCGCGGTCCGTGCGATCGGGCGCCGTGGCCGCAGGCACCGCCGGCACGCTGCCGTTGCTCGCCAGCGTCGCGTTGATCGCGTTCATGTCGTTCGTCGTCAGCGTGCCGTTGGCCTGGCGCAGCTTCAGGTTGCCCAGCAGCACGTTGTAGCGGGCCTGCGCCAGGTCGCGCTTGGTCTGGAACAGCTGGCTTTGCGAATTCAGCACGTCGATGTTGATGCGCACGCCTACCTGGTAGCCCAGTCGGTTGGCCTCGAGCGCGCTCTGGCTCGACGCCTCGGCCGCTTCCAGCGCCTTCACCTGGCCCGCGCCCGACACCAGCCCGAGGTACGCCGCGCGCGTGGCCTGCGCCACGTTTCGGCGGGTGCCTTCGAACACGCTGCGCGACTGGTCTTCGAGCGCCAGCGTTTCCTTGATGCGGTTCTCGGTGGCGAAGCCGGCGAACAGCGGCAGGTTGAACACGACGCCGACCGTGGCGGCATTGGCGCGCGTGCCCACCGTGCTGGTGGTGGTGCCGGTCGGGTTGCGCGTGACGTTGTAGCCCAGGTTGGCGTCCAGCGTGGGCTTGTGCCCAGCCTTGGCCTTTTCCACTTCCAGCCCGGCCACCTCGACGCCCAGGCGCGCCTGCTGGATTGCCGGATGCACGCTGTCGGCCTGCGCAACCCAGGCATTGATGTCCGCGGGCAGGGCCGTGGGCAGCACCACCGGCACTGCGAGCGGCACGGGCACGCTGCCGGGGCGGCCAACCAGCTGGTCGAGCACCACCTTCTTCACCTGCAGGTCGTTCTCGGCCGCGATTTCCTGCGCAATCACGAGGTCGTAGCGGGCCTGGGCCTCGCGCGAGTCGGTGATGGTCGAGGTGCCGACCTCGAAGTTGCGCTTGGCCGACGCCAGTTGCTCGGCCACGGCCACCTTCTGCGCGCGCACGAGGGCGAGGCTGTCCTGGCTCGCGAGCACGTCGAAGTAGGCCTGGCTCACGCGCACGATCAGGTCCTGCTCGGCGATGGTGAACACCGCCTGCGCGATGTCGGCCTGGCGCTTGCCCTGCTCGTAGGTGGCCCAGTTCGCGGGCCGGTAAATCGGCTGGGTGGCGTTGATGCCGACGTTCTGCGTGTTGAAGTCGCGCGGCGTGGTGGTGCCCCGGCCGGTGCCGGTGAGGGTGTCGATCTCGATGTCGCTGCGCGACACCCCGGCCGTGAGGCCGACCGCCGGCAGGATGCCGGCCTTGGCCTGTGCGGCGCGCGCCACGTTGGCGTCGTACTGGGCCCGCGCGCCCTGGTAGGTGGCGTCGTAGCCGCGGGCGGCGTCATACAGTTCGTTCAGTGTCTGGCTCTGGGCCGGCAGTGCGAGCAGTGCTGCAAAGGTGCTTGCGAGCGCTGCGGTAAGAGGCGAAAGCCGGGGCCTGGAAGGCATTGAACGTCCTTGAGAAAGAGAAATCTTTTTGGGCTTGCTACGCATCGACCACGTCACGGCCTTGCGGCGAACGGTGCGCGGAAGTGCGCGAAGCCTGGGGGTGTCATTCAATACCGCGGGACCGTGGGGTCGTGCTGGGACCAGGCGTCGATGCCGCCCGCCACGTTGGCGAGCTCGGCAAAGCCGTTCTGGTTCAGGAAGGCGGCCACGCGCTGGCTGCGCGCGCCGTGATGGCACAGGCAGGCGATGCGATGGTCTTCACCCAGCTCGGCCAGCCGGCCGGGGATCTCGTTCATCGGAATCGCCAACAGGGTGAAGCCCTGGGGCACCACGCTCGCCGTCTGCAGCTCCCATGGCTCGCGCACGTCGAGCAGCAGCGGGATGGCCGCGGGGTCCTGGGCGAACCAGGCGGCAAGGTCGGCGGGGCGGACTTGGTCGATCATTCGGTCAACCGCCCGTTCAGAACGAGAAGCGCGAGGGCTCGGGGAAATTCAGCAGGCGCGGGGCCACGGTGTCCCAGGGCTGGAGCGTGTCCCACTTGCTTTCGCTGGTGCGGGTGACGAAGTGGGCGCGCATCATCGGCTCTTCGCCCACGATGGCCGCCAGGCGGCCGCCGACCTTCAGCGAACCGAGCAGGTTCTGCGGAATGCGCGCGACCGAGCCGCTCAGCACGATCACGTCGAAGCTCGGGCCGCTGGCCAGGGGCACGGCGCCGTCGGCGTGGCGCACTTCGACGTTGGTCACGCCGTTCTGGCGCAGCGTCTGGGCGGCGCGCTCGGCCAGCACGGGGTTGATTTCGAGCGACAGCACCTGGGCGGCGCGGGCGCCGAGCAGGGCGGCCATGAAGCCGGAGCCGGTACCGATCTCGAGCACCGATTCGTGCTTCTGGATGTGCAGGTCCTGCAGCGTGCGGGCCTCGACCTTGGGCGAGAGCATGAATTCGCCGGGCACCGAGCCGTCGAGCAGTGGCAGTTCCATGTCGAAGAACGACAGGGTGCGGTGCTCTTCGGGCACGTAGTCCTCGCGGTGGATCTGGGCCAGCAGTTCGAGGATGTCAGTTTCAAGCACGTCCCAGGGGCGGATCTGCTGCTCGATCATGTTGAAGCGCAAGCGCTCGAGGGTGGGGGTGGGGTTCATGGCGTGGTTTTCCTAGTGGGCTCAGGACAAACCTTCAATTTTAGGTGGCGCCGGTGACGCCAGCGGCGCGCTCGGCCTTCCGGGGTATGCGCTGAGCCCGTTGATCACCACGTCGGCCTGCGCGGCGACGTACTTCCGGGGGTCGAGCGCGGACATGCCGTCGACGCAGACCATGGCCGAATGCTTCCAGAGCATCAGGAAGACCATGGGCGCCACCACCGAATAGATGGCGTGGTCGACGTCCATCGGCGCGAACTCGCCGCTGTCGATGCCGCGCTGGAAGATGCGCCGCAGCAGGTCGTGGCCGGGGCGGACCACCTCGCGGCGGTAGAACTCCGCCAGTTCCGGGAAGTTGGCGCCCTCGCTCACCATGAGCTTGGTCAGGCCAGAGGCCTGGGTGTTGCCCACGCGCTCCCACCACACGTTCATGCAGTAGCGCAGCATGTCGGCGGTGGTGCCTTCGAAAGCCTCGAACTCGGCGTTCCACTCGGTGAAGCGGCCGCCGAGGTTCTCCATGACCACGGCCTTGAAGAGCTCGTCCTTGCTCGGAAAGTACAGGAAGAGGGTGCCTTTGGAAACGCCGGCGCGCGCCGCCACTTCTTCGGAACGGGTGGCGGCGAAGCCTTTTTCCACGAACAGGTCGAGCGCGGCGGCCAGCAGTTCGCCGGGACGCGCCTCTTTCCGGCGTTCGCGCTTGGAGCGCACCGGGCAGAGCTTGTCGACGAAGGAACGGGGCGTGGGCATGAGGTTAATGACTCGCGGGTTAGTAATGTAGTTGACCGGCAATCGCCGCGTCAAGCCGCGACAATATCGGGTTCGTCTTTTTCCACCCTGCCGGAGCAGCCCATGTCCTCTTCACCGCCGTCGACCGAATCCATCGTGCTCGGCGGGGGCTGCTTCTGGTGCACCGAGGCGGTCTTCGACCGCGTGCAGGGCGTGCTGGACGTGGAATCGGGCTATTGCAACGGCGAGACCGTCAACCCGACGTACGAGCAGGTCTGCACCGGCCGCACCGGCCATAACGAGGTGGTGAAGCTCGAGTTCGACCCCGCACGGATCAGCCTGCGCGAACTGCTGGAGATCTTCTTCGTGGTGCACGACCCGACCACGCTGAACCGCCAGGGCAACGACGCCGGCACCCAGTACCGCAGCGGCATCTACTTCACGAGCGAAGCGCACAGGCAGGTGGCCCAAGCGGTCATCGGCGAGATCGAGGCGAGCAGGACCTACCGCTCGAGCGTGGTCACCGAGGTGGCGCCGCTCGCCAACTACTCGGCCGCCGAGGGCTACCACCAGGACTACTTCCTGAACCACCCGAACCAGGGCTACTGCGCATTCGTCGTGGGCCCGAAGGTCGAGAAGTTCCAGAAGACCTTCGCCTCCCGCGTCAAGGCCTGAGCCCGCCGCCCTGCGTTCCATGCTGACAGCCCGCCGTTCATCCTCCCGTTCCGCCCGCGCGATCATCGTCGCGCTGGCGTTCGCGTTGTGGATCGCGGGCACGCTGGGCGTCATGCACCGTTCGCTGCACGTGCCGGGGCTGACCGAAGCCGCCGCAGCCACCGGGGTCCCGGCGCAGGCCCAGGGCGATGTGCACAAGCACCCCCACGGCCTGGGCAGCCTGTTCGGCGAGCACACCGACGCCGAATGCCGCCTGTACGACCAGCTCGGCGACGGCAGCGCCACGCCGAGCGTGCCGCTGGTGGTGCTGCCGGTGTTGCTGCCGTCGGCCACCTTCGCCTGGTTGCAGGGCGAGGCCCTCGCCCGATGGGTCGCGCTGTTCGACGCGCGCGGCCCGCCTTCCTCTCGCTGAATCCCTTCGTGTTCCGGCTGCTGCCTCCCGCCTTGCGCGGGCGGCGGCGGACGTTCATTGATTCAACGAGTGCCCATCATGATTCCCAATTTCCGTCGCAACGCCATCGGCGTTGCCGTTCTTTCCCTGCTGTCCTGGCCAGCCCTTGCCCAGGACGCCACCACCACTACCACCACCGTGGCGCCCGGCGCGTCCACCTCGCCGCCCGGCACGCTCTCCACCGTGGAGATCCAGTCCGAGCGCCTGAAGAAGGCGCGCATGGAGCTGTCGCCCGAGGTGGGCGCCACCGTCTACCGCATCGACCGCGCCGCCATCGATGCGCTCGGCAAGGGCGATGCAACGCCGCTGGACGACGTGCTGCTGACCTTGCCGGGCGTTGCCAAGGACTCGAAGGCCTCCGGCTCCCTGCATGTGCGCGACGACCACGGCAACGTGCAGTACCGCGTCAACGGCGTGCAGTTGCCCGAGGGCATTTCGGGCTTCGGCCAGTCGCTGGACACGCGCTACATCGACTCGGTCGATTTCCTCACCGGCGCCTTGCCCGCGCAGTACGGCCTGCGCACCGCCGGCGTGGTCGACATCCAGACGAAGCAGGGCTTCGGCAAGCCCGGCGGCTCGCTCGGCTTCACCTTCGGCAGCCACAACACGCTGGAAGAAAGCGCCTCCGTCTACGGCACCACCGGCAACCTGAGCTACTACCTGTCGGGCAGCCTGGTCTCCAACACCAACGGCATCGAGAACCCGCAGCCCACGCTCAATGCGCAGAACGACCGCACGCGCCAGGGCAAGACCTTCGGCAACCTGTCCTACTACCTCGACGCGGACACGCGCCTGGGCCTGATGTTCGGCACGTACAACGGCAAGTTCCAGATTCCGACCAACCCGAACCAGGCGCCGGCGTTCTCGCTGGCCGGCTACAGCGACCTGGGCACGGGCTTCAACGGGCTGCCGTCCTCGGACGTGCGCGAGCGCCAGACCGAAGCCACGCGCTTCGTCGCCCTGTCGTTCCAGAAGACGCTCGGCGCGCTGGACTTCCAGGTCTCGGCCTTCCACCAGTACTCCAGCCTGCGCTACGTGCCCGACGGCGTGGGCGACCTGATCTACAGCGGCGTGGCCTCCGACACCCTGCGCTCCAACACGTCGAACGGGCTGCAGGCCGATGCCTCGTACAAGCTGAGCGATGCCCACACGCTGCGCTTCGGCGGCGCCTACACGCGGCAGGACACGCGCAGCATCAATGCGGTGAACGTGTTCCCGGTCGACGACAGCGGTGCGCAGGCCGGCAACACGCCGGTGCTGATCAACGACAACTCGGGCAAGGTCGGACAGCTCGCCAGCCTCTATCTGCAGGACGAGTGGCGCATCGACCCCAGGCTCACCTTCAACTACGGCCTGCGCTACGACAGCGTCGACGCGTTCACCAAGGAGCACCAGTGGAGCCCGCGCCTGAACCTGGCGTACAAGCTGACCGGCGACACCGCGCTGCACGCGGGCTATGCGCGCTACTTCACGCCGCCGCCGCAGGAGCTCGCGTCGCAGCAGAGCATCAACCTGTACGCGGGCACCACCAACCAGCCCGAGATCGCCAACTCCGACCCGGTGAAGGCGGAGCGCACCCACTACTTCGACCTGGGCGTGGACCACAAGGTGAACGCCAACCTGTCGCTGTCGGCCGACGTGTACTACAAGAACATCACCAACCTGCTCGACGAAGGCCAGTTCGGCCAGGCGCTGATCCTGTCGCCGTTCAACTACGCCAAGGGCCTCGCGCGCGGGCTGGAGCTGTCGGCGCGCTACAACGACGACCACTGGTCGGCCTATGCGAACTTCGCCTACCAGAAGGCGATGGGCAAGAACATCGTGTCGAGCCAGTCGCTGTTCGGCGTCGATGAGCTGAACTACATCGCCGACCACTACGTGTACCTGGACCACGACCAGACCTACACGCTGTCGGGCGGCGCGAGCTACCGCTTCGGCGACAACCAGGTCAGCGGCGATCTGGTCTTCGGCAGCGGCCTGCGCCGCACGGCCGACGGCGGGGCGCCCAACGGCGCCGCGTTGCCGCATTACGCGGTGGTCAACGCCGCCTACTCGCACACGTGGAAGGAGTCTTCGGGCGGCGACATCGTCGGGCGCATCGCCATCCTGAACCTGTTCGACAAGAGCTACCTGCTGCGCGACGGAACGGGCGTTGGCGTGGGCGCGCCGCAGTACGGCACGCGACGCAGCCTGTACGTGAGCATGACCACGCACTTCTGATGTCGGCCTGACGCACATGAATTCGAGGCTGTCGCGCACCGTCGCACTCATGCTGCTCCTGGCAGTGTGGGTGACGTCGACGCTCGGCCTCGTGCATGCCACGCTGCACGTGCCGGGTGACCGCGCGTGGGCCGTGGCCGCCGATGCAGGAACGACCTCCGCCGCCGCGCCTTCCACAAAACGCGGCGCGGCGCAGCGGCACGGCTGGCTCCATGCGCTGTTCGGCGACAAGACCGACGCCGAGTGCCGGCTGTACGACCGCCTGTCGCACGGCTTCAGCATGCCCGGCGTGCCGCTGGTGGTGTTGCCGATGGTGTTGCCGTCGGCCACCTTCGCCTATCTGCAGGGCGAAGCCGTCGCCCGCTGGATCGTGCTGTTCGACGCACGCGGTCCACCTCCCGCTCGCTGATTTCTCACGTGCTCCGACCGTGCCTCCGCCTGCCTCGCGCGGGTGACGGCCGGTCGCCCCTTGATTTCAACGAGTGTTCTTTATGACCCCCAATTTCCGTCGCAACGCCATCGGCGCTGCCGTCCTTTCGCTCGCCGCGCTGGCGGGCGCGGCCCACGCGCAGACCGCGCCTGCGCCTTCCACCGCCGATGACGCCAGCCTGCGCGAAGTCACCGTCACCGGCAACCCGCTCGGCGCTTCCGACCTGATTGCGCCCACCACCACGCTGTCGGGCGACAAGCTCCTGCTGCGCTCCGAATCGACCCTGGGCGAAACGCTCAACAACGTGCCCGGCGTGAGCAGCAGCTACTTCGGCCCCAACGCCAGCCGCCCGATCATTCGCGGCCAGGACGGCGACCGCATCCGCATCCTGCAGAACGGCGGCGGCGCACCCGACGCCTCGGCGCTGAGCTACGACCATGCGGTACCGGTCGACGCGCTGGTCACCGAGCGCATCGAGGTGCTGCGCGGCCCGTCGGCGCTGCAGTACGGCGGCAGTGCCGTGGGCGGTGTGGTCAACGTGATCGACAACCGCATTCCCTCGGAGCCGATCAACGGCTTCGGCGGCCGCGCCGACCTGGGCTACGCCACCGGCAACAAGGAGAAGAACGGCGGCGTGGTGCTCGAAGGCGGCAACGACCGCTTCGCGCTGCACGTCGACGCCTTCAACCGCGACTCGAAGGACGTGTCGGTGCCCATCACCCTCGAATGCAGCAAGCCCGGCTCGCCGTGGTCGGCGCGCAAGATCTGCAACTCGGCCAACGAGGCCCATGGCGGCGCGGTCGGCGGCACGATGTTCTTCGACCAGGGCTACATCGGCGCCTCGGTCAGCACCTACCGCAGCACCTACGGCACCGTGGCGGAAGACGACGTGACCATCGGCATGAAGTCCGACCGCTATGCGCTCGAAGGCGAATGGCGCCCGGGCGGTTTCATCAGCAGCATCCACGCCAAGCTGAGCCACACCGACTACCGCCACACCGAGTTCGAGGGTGGCCAGCCGGGCACCACGTTCTCGAACATGAGCAACGACCTGCGCATCGAGGCGCGCCACCGGAAGATCGGCAACTTCGAAGGCCTGGTGGGCTTCAGCAGCGAGACCAACCGTTTCGCCGCCGACGGCGAAGAGGCCTTCGCGCCGCACAGCCGCACGCGCTCCAACGCTCTGTTCCTGCACGAAGAGCTGGGCACCTCGTGGGGCCGGCTGAGCTTCGGTGCGCGCACCGAGCAGGTTCGCGTGCGTTCGCTGGGCTATCCGGACGATCCGAGCGTGACGCGCTTCGCCATCGGCGAGCGCACCTTCAACCCGCACAGCGCGGCCTTCGGTGCGCTGGTCAACCTCGCGCCGCAGTGGCAGCTGACCTCGAACCTGGCGTACACCGAGCGCGCCCCGAAGGACTACGAACTGCTGGCCAACGGCCCGCACGTGGCCACGGCCGCCTGGGAAGTGGGCGACCCGAACCTGAAGAAGGAAAAGTCGACCGGCTTCGACCTGGGCGCTCAGTGGAAGTCGGGGCCCAACACGGTGCGCGTCAACGCGTATGTCACGCGCTTCCAGAACTACATCGGCCTGACCGCGACGGGGCGCAACCTCGACGAAGAGGGCAACGTGGCCGAGCCCGGCGCCACCGACACGCTGGCCGAATATGTGTACGGCGGCGTGCGTGCGCGCTTCACCGGCATCGAGGCCAACGGCAACCTGCGCCTGCTGGGCACCGAGGGCTTTGCGCGCATGAGCGATGCGGGCACGCTCGACCTCGAATGGCGCGGCGACATCGTGCGCGCGAAGAACCTCGACACCGGCGAGCCGCTGCCGCGCATCGCGCCGCTGCGCCTGGGCGCGACGCTGGCCTACGCCAACGGCCCGTGGGGTGCGCGCGTGGGCTTCGACTACAACGCGGCGCAACGCCGCATTCCGGCGGTGGGCGCGCGCGAGACCGATGCGTACACGCTGTGGAACGCGGCCATCACGTACCGCATGAAGGTGCAGCGCGCCAACCTCACCTGGTATGCGCGCATGGACAACATCGGCAACAAGCTGGCCTACAGCCCGACGTCGATCCTGACGACGACGGTGTACCCGAATGCGCCGCTGCCGGGGCGCACGCTGAAGGTGGGCTTGCGGGTGACGTTCTAACTTGGCGTGTTTCTCCCTCCCCCTCTGGGGGAGGGCAGGGGTGGGGGCTCGCGGCCTTCGATGCCATGCAGCGTTCGAGGCCGCGCGTGCCCCCATCCCAGCCTTCCCCCAGAGGGGGAAGGAGCAAATCCCTCGGCTATCCTCGCCGCGTGAATTCCTTCGTCATCTCATCGCTCCTTCCTGTCGTTCTTCTCATCGCTGCCGGCTACCTCGCCGGGCGCCGTCGCTGGATCGGCGGCAATGCGGTGAAGGACCTGTCGAACCTCATCTTCCTGCTGCTGGCGCCCGCGCTGCTGTTCCGCGCCATGAGCACGGTGCACGTGGAGCAACTCAGCCTCAAGCCGGTGGCGGCGTACTTCATTGCCTCGGGCCTGCTGTTCGCGGGCACGATGGCCTTGCGCGGTTTCAACCGCACGGCGGCCGTCATCGCGCTGGCCAACACCTACAGCAACACCGTGATGATCGGCATCGTGCTGATCGACCTGGCCTACGGCGAGTCGGGCATGGTGGTGCTGCTGACGCTGATTTCGCTGCACTCGCTGGTGCTGCTCACCAGTGCCACGGTGGTGCTGGAACTGGCGGTGGCGCGCGAGCATGCAAAGGTCGGCGGCGCCGAGACGCATTCGATGGCGCGCACCGTGCTGCGTGCGCTGCGCAACGCGATCATCCACCCCGTGCCGTTGCCGATCATCGCGGGTCTCTTGTTCGCGCAGACCGGCTGGACCATGCCCGAGGTCATCGACAAGCCGATCCAGTTGCTCGGCCAGGCCTTCGGTCCGGTGGCGCTGGTGATGGTGGGCATCACGTTGGCGCTCACGCCCATCGGGCGGCACTGGCGCGGCGCGCTGGTGCAGGCGCTCGTGAAGAACCTGCTGCATCCGCTGCTGGTGGCCGGCATCGGCTGGCTGCTGGGCGTGCGCGGCATTCCGCTCACGGTGATGGTGGTGGCCGCGGCGCTGCCGATCGGCGCCAATGTGTTTCTCTTCTCGCAGCGCTATCGCACGGCCGAAGACATGGTGACGGCCAGTGTCGCGGTGTCGACGGTGCTGGCGCTGGGCACGCTCACGCTGGTGATGGTGTGCGTGCGGTGGCTGCCCGGAGAAGGTGGGAATAGACCTGCTGCGCGCCCCGTGCTCGCTGCGGTTTCTTCACACCTTGTAAGCCATCAGGGCGCGAGGCGTTCGCGCACCCAGGCCGGTCCTTCGGGGCCCCCTTCGAGCCGGTAGCGCAGCCGGTCGTGCAGCCGGCTCTTGCGGCCCTGCCAGAACTCCCAGCGGTCGGGCACCAGCCGGTAGCCGCCCCAGTGCGGCGGGCGCGGCGGCGACAGCAGGTGCTTGGCCGCGAACACGGCCGCGTTCTTCACCAGCACATCGCGCCCGCTGATCACCTCGCTCTGCGGGCTGGCCCAGGCGCCGATGCGCGAGTCGAGCGGGCGGCTCGCGAAGTAGGCGTCGCTTTCTTCTGCGGCCACCTTCTCGACGCGGCCCTCGATGCGCACCACGCGCTCCAACTCGACCCAGTGGAACTGCAACGACGCATACGGGTTGCCCGACAGCTCTCGCCCCTTGCGGCTCTCGTAGTTGGTGTACCAGACGACGCCGCGCGCGTCGCAGCCCTTGATGAGCACGATGCGGCTGGACGGCCGCAGGTCGCTGCCCACGGTGCACAGCGTCATGGCATTGGGTTCGGGCACCTTCGCGTCGATGGCCTCGGCGAGCCAGCGCTCGAACTGCTTCAGCGGATCGCCCGCGCTGTGCGCCTCGCCGAGTTCCGCGCGCTCGTAGCTCTTGCGCAGCGCGGCCAGCGCGTCATTGGAGAGTGGGGAAGTCATGCCGGGGATTGTTGCGCACATACTCGGCCGATGACGACGAAGGCGAATTCCCCCGTGGTGATCGTGCTGGCCTCGGGCCGGGGCGAACGTTTTGTCGCGGCCGGCGGCTCGGGCTCCAAGTTGAAGGCGCTGCTCGCGGGCAAGCCGGTGCTGGAGCGCACGCTCGATGCAGTGCGCGCCAGCGGCCTGCCGTGGCATGTGGAAGACGCGGGCCATCCCGGCATGGGCGACTCGATTGCCGCGGCGGTGCGTGCCACGCGCGATGCGCCGGGCTGGCTGATCCTGCCCGGCGACCTGCCGCTGGTCCGTGCGATGACGCTGCGGGCCGTGGCCGCCGCGCTCGACGGCCGGGTGAATGCGGTGCAGCCGAACTACCAGGGGGAGCGCGGGCACCCCGTCGGCTTTGCGGCCGGTTGCGGTCCCCAGCTCGCGACTTTGGAGGGAAACGTGGGCGCATCGTCCATCCTGCGTTCGATGCGCGCTATCGATTCGGTAGCAGACCTGGCGGTGGACGATGCCGGCGTGGTGACGGATGTGGACACGCCCGCGGCCCTGGCGCAAGCCGAGGCGCTCTGGCTGGCGCGCCTGGGCGGCTAGCTTTTTCCGATCAGGGCTTGGGAATCACCGCGCAGGCGATGCGCGGGCCCGAGTTACCCGAAGGCTGCGTCGTGAAGTCGTCGCGGTCGCGGTGCACCACCAGCGCGCGGCCCGCCACGTTGTTGACGGCACCGTCGGTCAGCGAGATCGAGTGGTCTTCCACGCTGAAACGCGCCACGCCGCCGGCGTCGGCCACCAGGCTCGGCAGTTCGCCGGCATGGCTGCCGGCTGCTGCGAACTTGCCGTGCGTGCCGCCGGTCGGGTTGAAGTGGCCGCCCGAGGCATCGCCGTTGTTGCCGCAGTCGCCCTTTTCGTGGATGTGGAAGCCGTGCTCGCTGCCCGGCACCAGGCCGCGCACCTCGCCCGACACGCGCAGGCCGTGGTCGAGCGCGGTGAAGGTCACCGTGCCGCGGGTCGGGTTGGGCGTGATGGCGCCGGTCGGCACCAGTTCGACGGCCGTGCTGGGCTTGCCGCCCATGCTGCCGCAGGCGGACAGGAGGGCGGCGGCGAGCAGGGCGGTGCCGGTGGCGATGAGACGACGTTGGTTCATGTGTTTTCCTTGGACGGACCGGAAGGCTGGGCGGGTTGTGAAGGCTGGGACGAAGTATCCGCAGACCCCGGAACGTATACCGGAGCCGGCGGCGCATCGCAATCGGCGGCGGCCTCGGACTGCTGATGGCGCTGCTGTTCCTGCACGGCGGCCAGCGCCACCAGCCGGGCCAGCGCGGCGTCGTGGATCGCATGGCGCTGCAGTTCCAGCAAGGTCTGGCGCGCGTAGTCGAGCGAGGTGCCGTAGCGGCCGACCGCATGGGCGAAGATGTGGCGGTAGCGCTCGTCGCTGAGCTCGCCCGTGAAGTTGGGGCTGCGCCGCGAGAGCGTGAAGGCCAGCGCGCGCACCGGGCCTTCGGCCGTGCCGCAAGTCAGCCATCTGGGGTCGTACACGCCTGTCGGCATCTCGCGCAGCCAGAGCCGGCGCAGCGTGGCGAGCCCGTCGGCCTTCGGCACGCGGAACACCATGCCCCGGCAGCTGCCGCCCGAGAGCAGGCCGAACACGAGGCCGGGCACCTGCACGCTGCCGCGGTTCACGCGGCTCCACATCTTCAGCGCGCGGTGCCATCCGCGCACCCAGGCCTGGCGCCGCTCGACAAAGTCGAACTCGGGCCGCCAGATGAGCGAGCCGTAGCCGAAGAGCCAGAGGTCGTCGTGCCCGCCCCAGTCGGCGATGGCGCGCTCGAGCATCGGCTGCGGGTCGCGCAGGGGCCTTGGCATCGGGTCGAGTCCCGGCGGGCCGGGATCCGGCGTCGGGTCCGACACGGGGGTGAAAGGGCCGACGCCTACAATTTCGTGATCATGGTTCACCGCACCATTATTTACCGACCCCTTTCCTACGGAGCAAGACCCGCGATGAGCGACGACGACAGCCAGCAGAATTTCATCCTCGGATTTCTCATGGCGCTCATCGCCCTGGTGATCTTCTTCGTGATCGGCATCGTGCTCTGGCACAAGGGCCACAACCCGGCCGCCGCCGCACAGGCCGCAGCCGCCAAGCCCGCCGTGGTGATCTCGGCGCCGGCCCCCGGCGCGGAACCCAAGCTGGCCGAAGTGACCGAGACGGTGACCGTCACCATCCCCGACGGAGCGAGCATCCGCGTGATCGACGGCGTGGTGAACTTCTACTTCGCGACCGGCAGCGCGGACCTGGCACCGGGCGCCGCCGAGGCGCTGGCCGCGGTTATCAAGGGCGTCGAGAGCGGCCGCAAGGCGGTGGTCTCGGGCTACCACGACACCACGGGCGACCCCGCGATCAACGACCAGCTCGCCAAGAAGCGCGCCGAGATGATCCGCGACGTGCTCGTGGGCCTGGGCGTGCCGGCCGCCAGGATCGACCTGCAGAAGCCCGCGGTCACCGCCGGTTCGGGCAACAACACCGAGGCGCGCCGGGTCGAGGTCAAGCTGGTCGACTGACCGCCTCGCAGCCTCCGCGACGCGAGAAAAGCCCGGTGATGCCGGGCTTTTTCATGCGTGTCGCTTCGACCGGTGCGAATGGGTAAATTCGTATTGCCGGGCGCCCGTATTTCATCGGGCTTTCGCGCCCGGCTTGGTACCATGGGCCTCCAGGCCCACAGTCGCCCTGGCGACACGCAGCAAGAGCCCACGATCCCATGAGCAGCAGCACACACCCCACCGTACGCGACATCACCGATCGCATCCGCGAGCGCAGCCTGGGGCCGCGCACCGCCTACCTCACCCGCCTTGCCGAGATCCGCAGCCGCGACCGCGGCTCCGACCGCATGGGTTGCGCCAACGTGGCGCACGCCGTGGCCGGCATTCCGGCCAACGACAAGTTCCGCGTGGTGACCGAGCGCGCCCCCAACATCGGCATTGTCACCGCCTACAACGACATGCTCTCGGCGCACGCGCCGTACCAGGGCTACCCGGACATCATCAAGCACGAGGCCCGCCGCCTCGGCGCCACCGCACAGGTGGCCGGCGGCGTGCCCGCCATGTGCGACGGCGTCACGCAGGGCACGCCCGGCATGGAACTGAGCCTTTTCAGCCGCGACCTCATCGCCATGAGCACCGCCGTTGCGCTCACCCACGACATGTTCGACAGCGCCTTGCTGCTGGGCGTGTGCGACAAGATCGTGCCGGGCCTGCTGATCGGCGCGCTGCACTTCGGCCATCTGCCGACCGTGTTCGTGCCGGCCGGCCCCATGGCCTCGGGCCTGTCGAACGGCGCCAAGTCGAAGGTGCGCGAACAGGCCGCGCAGGGCCTCGTGGGCCGCCAGGGGCTGCTCGACGCCGAAATGGCGGCCTACCACTCGGTGGGCACCTGCACCTTCTACGGCACCGCCAACAGCAACCAGATGCTGCTCGAGGCCATGGGCCTGCACGTGCCCGGCACGGCCTTCATCCAGCCCGGCGACGCGATGCGCGAAACGCTCACGCGCGAAGCGGTGCGCACGGTGCTGGGCAAGGCCGGCGATGCGGCCGAGCGCCGCGCCGGGCCGCCCCAAGCAAGCGAGCACCCCCTCGGGGGGCAGCGAGGACACGAAGTGCCGAGCGTGGGGGCTTGGCGCTGCCCACCCATCGGCGAAATGGTCGACGAGCGCTGCATCGTCAACGCCATGGTCGCGCTGCTGGCCACGGGCGGCTCCACCAACCACCTGATCCACTGGGTCGCGGTGGCCCGCGCGGCGGGCATCGTGATCGACTGGGACGACTTCTCGAAGCTCTCCGACATCGTTCCGCTGCTGAGCCGCGTGTACCCCAACGGCAGCGCCGACGTGAACGAGTTCCAGGCCGCGGGCGGTCCCGGCCTCGTGATCGGCGAGCTGGTCGACGCGGGCCTGATGCACGAAGACGTGCTGACGGTGCGCGCCGGCGGCATCCGCGAGTTCGCCAACGTTCCGGCGCTGGCCGGCGAGCCGAGCGAGCAGCGCCTGCAATGGAGCCCTGCCGCGCCGCTGAAGAACGAAGCCATCACGCGCACCGTCGCCAGCCCGTTCAGCGCCACCGGCGGCCTGAAGCTGCTGAGCGGCAACCTGGGCCGCAGCGTCATCAAGGTGTCGTCGGTGCCCGACGACCGCCATGTCATCGAGGCGCCCGCGCGCGTGTTCGACTCGCAGGCCGCATTGCAAAAGGCCTTCACCGCCGGCGAGCTGGAGCGCGACGTGGTCTGCGTGGTGCGCTGGCAGGGCCCGCAGGCCAACGGCATGCCCGAGCTGCACAAGCTCACGCCGCCGCTGTCGGTGCTGCAGGGCAAGGGCTTCCGCGTGGCGCTGGTCACCGACGGCCGCATGAGCGGCGCGTCGGGCAAGATTCCGGCCGCCATCCACGTTTCGCCCGAGGCGGCCGCCGGTGGCCCGCTGGCCAAGGTGCGCGACGGCGACCTGATCCGCCTCGACGCGCTGGCGGGTACGCTTGCCGTGCTGCTCCCTGAAGACGAATGGGCGGCGCGCGAAACCGCGACGCTGTCCGAAGCCCAGCGCATCGCCGACGGACACGGCCTCGGCCGCGAATTGTTCGCCGGCATGCGCCGCAATGCATTGACCGCAGAAGAAGGAGCCTGCTCATGGCTATGAACGAAAAACTCACCCCCCTCGACGTGATGCGCGACGCGCCGGTCATCCCGGTCATCGTGCTGAACGACGTGAAAGACGCGGTGCCCCTGGCGCGCGCGCTGGTCGCCGGCGGCATCCGCATGCTCGAAGTCACGCTGCGCACGCCGCAGGCGCTGCAGTGCATCGAGGCCATCGCCAAGGAAGTGCCCGAAGCCGTGGCCGGCGCGGGCACCATCCGCAGCGCGGCCGATGCGCAGGCCTCCGCCATGGCCGGCGCCAGGTTCGGCGTGAGCCCGGGCTACACACGTTCGGTCGGCAAGGCCTGCCACGACCTCGGCCTGCCGCTGCTGCCCGGCGTGGCCACCGGCAGCGAGATCATGACGGCGCAGGAAGACGGCTACACCCAGCTGAAGTTCTTCCCCGCGCTGCAGGCCGGCGGCCTGCCGATGCTGAAGGCCTGGCAGGGCCCGTTCGGCGACGTCACCTTCTGCCCGACGGGCGGCATCCATGCGGGCAACGCGGTCGAGTTTCTCGCGCTGTCGAACGTGGCCTGCGTGGGCGGCTCGTGGATCGTTCCGGCCGACGCCATCCGCGACGGCGACTGGGCCCGCATCGAGCAACTGGCACGCGCCGCGAGCCAGCTGTCGCGCTGACCGACCATGCGCGCTGATTTCGACGCGAGCGACCTGAAGGTCATCGCCTTCGACGTCTTCGGCACGGTGGTCGACTGGCACAGCGGCATCGCCGCCGAGTCCGAGAGCGCCTTGCCCGGCGTGGACGGCGCGGCCTTCGCGCTGGCCTGGCGCGCGGGCTACCAGCCCGCGATGAAGGCCGTGATGGAGCGCATTGCCGCGGGCGAGGGCGGCTTCACGCTGCTCGACGAACTGCACCTCAGCATGCTGGAGCAGGTGCTGCGCGATTTCGGCCTGGGCGACCGGCTCGACACCGCCGCCAAGCGCGACCTGAGCCGCGCCTGGCACCGCCTGCCGGCCTGGCCCGATGCGGTGGCCGGGCTCACGCGGCTGAAGAAGAAATTCACCATCTGCACGCTGTCCAACGGCAACATCGGCCTGCTCACCGAAATGGCCAAGCGTGCCGGGCTGCCCTGGGACTGCGTGCTGTCGGCCGAAGTATTCAAGGCCTACAAGCCCGATCCGCGCACCTACCTGGGCGTGGCGGGTGTGTTCGACGCGACGCCGGGGCAGGTGATGCTCGCCGCGGCGCACCACGACGACCTGGCCGCCGCGCGCGTGTGCGGCCTGAAGACCGCCTACATCGAGCGGCCCCATGAATTCGGCCGCGCCCAGCCGAAGGACGTGTCGCCGCAGCCGGACAACCACCTGCACGCGCGCGACATCAACGCGCTGGCCGACCTGCTCGGCTGCTGATCAGCCGGCGAGCAGCTTCTCCACCGTGCGCAGGTTGCGTGTGGTGGTGCTCGACCGGTAGCGCGTCTTCGCGAGCAGCTTGGCGACGGGTGTGGCCAGGCTCTCGCCGCGCGGGCATTGCCAGTACAGCACGCCTTTGCCGCGCTTCAGTTGCTCGACACCGGCATCGACAGTGCCTGCTTTCTCCATCACTTCGTCGAGCATCGCCGCGTCCGACCCGAACACGATGTACGGATGGCGCTCCTCGTCGATGCGCTCGAAGGGGTAGCCCTTGGCCATGTCGGCCACTAAAAAGCTCTCTTTGAAGTAAGTCGAATAGGGCAGTATCGCGGCCCTGAACGCGCCCCGCCGTAGGCGCATGCCTACGGCAGGGCGCTGTTTTCGGCGTCCTTTGCGTGCAGCGGCAGGTCGACCACGAAGCGCGAGCCTTCGCCCGGCGCGCTCTCCACGTCGCTGAACGAGATGAGCGCTCTTTTGCGTGAGCAGCACGATCCAAGCGTCGTAGCCGAAGCGTTTGCGCAGCGCCTGTTCGATGCGCGTGCGCAGCGCGGCGGCATCGGCCTCGTCGGTGTCGAACAGCACATTGCCGCTGGCGAGCACCGTGCGCACCGCGCCGAAGGCTAGCTCGTCTGCGAACAGCGCCTTCAGCTCGGCGCTCTTGATCGCGATGCCGTTGACGTTCACGCCGCGCAGCAGGGCGACGTGGCGTGTCGTTGCGGTTTTCTTCGGGCTCGCCATGGTGCTGCCCGATACGGCTTAGCGCAGGCCGCCGCCAGCGGCGCCTTCGTCACGCTGGATGAGTTCGATCTTGTAGCCGTCGGGGTCCGTCACGAACGCGATCACCGTGGTGCCGCCCTTGACCGGACCGGCCTCGCGCGTCACGTTGCCGCCCGCGGCCTTGATCTTGTCGCAGGCCGCATACGCGTCGGGCACGCCCAGGGCGATGTGGCCGTAGGCGGTGCCGAGCTCGTAGCTCTCGGTGCCCCAGTTGTAGGTGAGTTCGATCTCGGCCTGGTCGGGGTTGCCCTTGCCGTAGCCGATGAAGGCCAGGCTGTACTTGTATTCGGTGTTTTCCGACGTGCGCAGCAGGTTCATGCCGAGCACCTTGGTGTAGAAGTCGATGGAGCGCTGGAGGTTGCCAACGCGCAGCATGGTGTGAAGAAGTCGCATCTCGTGGTGCCGTGTAGTTGTGGGGGAGGGAGGCCGCTATTGTCGGCCTCCCGGCGCTGCGATCAAGCCGCCAGGGTGAGCAGGTGGGCCTGGTGGCGCTGGAGGAATTCCATCAGGTGCAGTGGGTACTCCGGCACCACGGCGTCGCGCACGCTGGGGCGTGCCGCCAATGCCTTGCGCCAGGCGTTCACCTTGGGCAGCGCGTCGAAGATGTGCGAGTCGCTGATCGCGTCGAACACCTCGAAGTAGCGAAACACCGGCGCGAAGACCGCGTCGACCAGGCTGAAGTCCTTGCCGGCGAAGTAGGGGCCTTCGCCCAGCGCGGCTTCCACGCGTTCGAACTTGGCGACCAGGGCGAGCCGCTTCTGTGCGAACACGGCCGCGTCCTGCGTGGTCTCGTAGCCCCAGAGGTCGGCGAGCGTGGCCGAGCCGAACTCCATCCATGCGCGATGCTGCGCACGAGCGAGCGGGTCTTCGGGGTGCAGGCGGGCGCCAGGTTGCGTCTCTTCGAGGTACTCGCAGATCACGTTGCTCTCGAACAGCACGGCTTCGCCGCCGCCCGGCCGCTGCACCTTCAGCAGCGGCACCTTGCCCAGCGGCGAGATGTCGAGGAACCACCGGGGCTTGTTCGCCAGGTCGATGACGACCCGCTCGAAGGGCACGCCTTTCTCATGCAGCGCGATGGCGGCGCGCTGCACGTAGGGGCACAGCAGATGGCTGACGAGGGTGAGGGGTTGCGGCATGGGGCTTTCCGTTCTCTGGGGATGGGGTGGAAGGCCGCGATTCTTGCGATCCCGAACAACCTTTTCCCGCAAGGCCCATTCGACGATCGGGCGCCCTGTGCTAGGCCGCCGTGTCCAGCCAGTGCGTGATGCGCCCGCCGTGCATCACGCCGATGCGGTCGGCCATTGCATGTGCCTCGGCCTCGTTGTGCGTGACGAGCACGGCCGTCTGGCCCGCCTGCTTCAGGATGCCGCGCACCTCGGCCGTCAGCCGCTCGCGGGTGCCGCCGTCGAGGTTGGAGAAGGGCTCGTCGAGCAGCAGCAGCGCGGGCGAGGGTGCGAGCGCGCGCGCCAGCGCGATGCGCTGCTGCTGGCCGCCGGAAAGCGCGTGCGGATAGCGCTCGGCTGCGTCCGCAAGGCCTACCAGCGCGAGCATCTCGGCCACGCGCTGCTGCTGCGCCGCGCGGTCGAGGCGACGCAACCCGAACGCCACGTTCTTCGCGGCCGACAGGTGCGGGAACAGCGCGTACTCCTGGAACATCATGCCCACGCGCCGCTGCTCGGGCGGCAGGTGCGCCTGCGCGGACGAAAGCAGCACGTCGCCGAGCCGCACCGTGCCCGCGCGCAGGGGCTCGAAGCCCGCGATGGCGCGCAGCACCGTGGTCTTGCCGCAGCCCGAGGGGCCGAACAGGCCGGCGATCTCGCCCGCCTTCAACGCGAGCGAGAAGCCGTCGACGACCGTGTGGGGGCCGCGCGGGGTGTCGTAGGCGAGCTGGATCGCGTCGATGTGCAGGGGGGAACTCATGGGGTGTCGGCGCCGATGGGGTTCGAGGGCGTGCCCGGCTGATGGCGCGCGAGCAGCACCACGGGCAGCAGGCCGGCCCCCACGATGGCGAGCGCGGCGATGGCGCCTTCCTCGTAGGTGCCGCGCGCGGCCTCGGCGTAGAGCCAGGTGGCGAGGGTGTCGAAATTGGCCGGGCGCAACAGCAGCGTGGCCGGCAGTTCTTTCATGGCGTCGACGAACACCAGCAGCGCGCCCGCGGCCATGGCGGGGCGCAACAGCGGCAGGTGCACGCGGCGCAGGGTGCCGGCCGTGGTTTCGCCGAGCAGCCGGGAGGCCTGCTCGATGGCCGGCGGAATGCGCGCCAGGCCGGCCTCGATGCCGCCGACCGGCATCGCGAGAAAGCGGATGACGCAGGCCACCACCAGCACGACGCCCGCGCCCATCAGCGGCAGGCCCTGCCACCCCATCGCGGTGGCCAGCGCCGCATCGAACGCGAGCGCCGGCGTCAGCAGCCCGATGGCCAGCACCGTGCCCGGCACCGCATAGCCCAGCGTCGCCACGCGCGCCTGCCAGCGTGCGCGGTCGGGGCGTGAGCCCTGGCTGCGCGCGGCCCACGCGACGACCAGCCCGGCCGCGACCGCGATCACCGTCACGCCCGCGGCCAGCGCCAGCGTGTTGCCGAGGCTCGCGACCAGCCCGTGCGAAATGCCGCCGCCGTGCCGCAGCCGCTTGGCGCTTTCCCATACCAGGTAGAGCGCGGGCGCCACGAAGCCGATCAGCACCGGCAGCGCGGCCGCCGCGGTCGCCGCCCAGCCCGCCGCACCGCGCAGCCGTTGCGGCTGCACTGCCCGCATGCGTTGCGCCGAACCGAAGCGTTGTTGCTGGCGGCCATGGCGCTCCAGCCACAACAGCGCCACCACCATGAACAGCATCGCGCACGCGATCTGCGCCGCACCGGCCAGGTCGGAGCGCGTGATCCACGTCGTGTAGACCGCCACGGTGAGCGTGTTCACGCCCAGGAACTCCGAGGCGCCGATGTCGTTGAGCGTTTCGAGCAGCGCCAGGCTCAGCCCCACGGCCAGCGCGGGCCGTGCGAGCGGCAAGGCCACGCGGAAGAACGCGCCGCGCCGGCTCTCGCCGAGCATGCGTGCCGCTTCCATCAGGTGCGCGGGCTGCGTCATGAACATGGCGCGGGCCGTCATGTAGACGTAGGGATACAGCACGAAGCCCAGCACGAAGATCGCGCCGGGCAGCGAGCGCAGGTCGGGCAGGCGGAACTGGCGCGGGCTGTCGAAGCCCAGCACCCAGCGGATTGCGCCCTGCACCGGGCCGATGGGGTGCAGCAGGTCGAGGTAGGCGAAGGCGACGATGTAGGTCGGCATGGCCAGCGGCAGCAGCAGCGCCCAGTGCAACACGCTGCGCCCCGGAAAGTCGTGCGCCGTGACCAGCCAGGCGCAGCCGGTGCCGATCGCCAGCACCAGCGCACCGACGCCCGCGAGCAGCAGGGCGGTGTTGAGCGCTGCCTGCGGCAGCACATGCGCGAACAGCGGACCCCAATGCCCGACGCCCGAGCCGAGCGCGAGCCATGCGAGCGTGAGCACCGGCGCGAGCACGCCGAGCGCGATCAGCAACGACGCGCAGCGCCATGCAGGGCCGGCGGCGCGCAGGCCGCCATGCCGAGCGGCGAAACTCATGCGGAACAAGGTCTGCCCATCGCGCGGGTGCATGCCAGGAACACCGTGGAACCGGCTTTGCCGGGCCACAGGTGCTGCCCCTGGAAGGGGGTGGGGGAAGGCGACACGCAGTGCGCCGCAGCCTGGGGGCGAGCCAACGCTACTGGTCGAAGCCGACCTTGTCGACCAAGGCGCTGGCCTGCTTGCGGTACTTGGCAATCTCGGTCAGCGGCAGCGGGTCGACCTTCAGTTCGCCGATGGTCTGGCCGATGATCGGGTCCAGCGCCACGCCCTTGCGCACCGGGTACTCGTAGTTGGCCTGCGCGTAGAGCGACTGCGCCGGTTCCGACACCAGGAACTCGAGCAGCTTGACCGCGTTGGCGCGCTGCGGCGCATTCTTGGCCACCGATGCGCCGCTGATGTTCACGTGCGTGCCGCCGCTCTTCGCGTTGGCGAAGGTCGGGCGAATCACCTTGATGGCGTCGCCCCACTTGCGCGCGTCGGTGCCTTCCTTCGAGCTCTTCATCTGGCCGACGTAGTACGAGTTGGCCAGGCCCAGGTCGCAGATGCCGCCGAGGATGTCGCGCGCCACGTCGCGGTCGCCGCCCGTGGCCTTGCGCGCCAGGTTGGCCTTCACGCCGCGCAGCCATTGCTCGGCCTTGGCCTCGCCGTCGTGCGCGATCATGGACGCGACCAGCGCGGTGTTGTAGGGGTGCTGGCCGGCGCGGATGCAGAACTTGCCCTTGTACTTGGGGTTGGCCAGGTCTTCGTAGCGCAAGCTCGTGAGCGGCAGGCTCTTGTCGGCGTACAGCACGCGCGCGCGCATCGACAGCGAGAACCACTGGCCGTCGGCGCCGCGCAGGTTGGCGGGAATGGCCGATTCGAGCGCGGCCGATTTCACCGGCTGCGTCACGCCGCCCTCGACCAGGTCCATGAGGTTGCCGATGTCCACCGTCATCAGCACGTCGGCCGGCGAACGCGTGCCTTCGGCCTTGACGCGCTCCAGCAGGCCGTCCTTCACGAACACGGTGTTGACCTTGATGTTGCTCTGCGCACTGAAGGCCGAGATCAGCGGCTGGATCAGCGCGGGCTCGCGCGTGGTGTAGAGCGTGAGTTCGTCGGCGGCGGCCTGCGCGGGCAGGGCGACGAGCGCGGTCATGGCGAGCGAGGCGGCGCTGGCGCCGAACAATGCGCGCGCGGCGCGGCCTTGGACGCCTGAGCGTTCGGTCATGGAGATCCTCCGGGAGCAGTGAAATATTCTGGAAACGCCGGCACCTGTCGTTGTCGCAGTGGCCGAGATGCGAATAATTATCACTGGGAGGATTGCGCGCGGAGGCCTTTGTACTTACGGGTCAAAGGCCTACTGCGCCGGGCGCGTGGCTCAACGCGCCGGCGGAATCTCGAACACCAGGCAGGTGGTCGTGGCGTGCGCGTACAGCGTGCCGTCTGGCCCATACAGGCGCGCTTCGGCCGTGGCGAGCTGCCTGCCGCAATGGATCACCTTGCCCTCGGCGCGCACACGCTGCACCTTGGGCGTGAGGCCCTTCACATAGTTCACGCCGAGTTCGGCGGTGGTGTAGGCGCGACCGGGCGGCATCATCGTGTGCACCGAGCAGCCCAGGGCGGAGTCGAGCATCGTCGCGACCCAGCCGCCGTGGATGGTGCCCAGCGGGTTCAGGTGCTGCGGCAGCGGCGTGCCCTGGAAGATGGCCACGCCGGCGCGCACCTCCAGGATCGTGAAGTCGAGCGTCTTGGCGATGGCCGCATAGGGAATGTCGCCGTTCAGCATGGCCTGCATGATCTCGAGGCCGGTCTTGCCGGCGAGCTGGTCGGGACGGGCAAGGCCGGGGCCCGGGCCGCCTTCGAGGCGGTCGATGATGCGGCGTTCTTCGGCGATCCAGGCCTCGAGCTGGCTGGTGGTTGGTGTCATGCCTGTGTTCCTCCTGGGGGCTTTGGCGGGGAGTGGTGGTTGCATATGCAACAGTTGCACCTACAATAATATCCCATGGACACCCCCACCAAGCCACGCGGCTGTACCAGTTTCAAGGTGCGACAGCTGTCGCGCCGCCTCTCGCAGCACTACGACGCCGAGGTGTCGCAAAGCGGCCTCAAGACCACGCAGTACTCGTTGCTGTCGCACCTGGCGCGGCTCGGTCCCTCGCGCCCGGTCGACCTGGCGGGCGAGCTCAAGATGACTGCCTCGACCCTGAGCCGCAACCTGCAGCCGCTGATCGCCGCGGGCTTCATCGCGCAGGGTGCCGGCGCCGATGCGCGCAGCCTGCTGGTGCAGCTCACCGACGCCGGCGAGGCCAAGCGCCGCGAAGCGCAGCAGTACTGGAAGGCGGCGCAGCAGAAGATCAATGCACTGCTGGGCGTGGAGCGCGTGCTCGCGCTGCACCAGCTGATCGACGAAGCGATGGAACTGCTCGGGGCCGACGACGAGCCCGCCATCGAAGACTGACCCCGCCACCGCCGACGTCACCCACGCCCGTTCATCGACCCCGTTCATCGACCCCGCGCACGTCCGCGCGGTCTGCGCTCCCCGTTTCTCTCCTCCAAATTCATTCCAACAGCAGAGGTCCCATGTTCGCCACCCAAGTCTCCGCATGGCTGCAGCGCCGCGGCATCCACTACGGATGGATCGTCGCCGCCATCACCTTCCTGACCATGCTGACCATGTCGGCTGCGCTGGGTCTGCCGGGTGCCATGCTGCAGCCGCTGACCAAGGAGTTCGGCTGGAGCACGGAGCAGATCTCCTCCGCGCTCGCGCTGCGCTTTGCGCTCTTCGGCCTCATGGGCCCGTTCGCCGCGGTGCTGATGGAACGCTACGGCCTGCGCGCCGTCATCTGCACCGGCCTCGCGCTCGTCGGCCTGGGCATGGCGCTGGTCACCATGGCTTCGCAGCTGTGGCAGCTGTTCGTGCTGTGGAGCCTGATGCTGGGCCTGGGCACCGGCATGACGGCACTGGTGCTCGGCGCGGTGGTGGCCAACCGCTGGTTCGTGGCGCGCCGCGGCCTGGTCATCGGCATGCTCACGGCCAGCTCGGCCACGGGGCAGCTGGCCTTCCTGCCGTTCGCGGCCTGGATGATCGAGCACTGGGGCTGGCGCTCGGCCATCGTGCCGATCGTGATCGGCAGCGTGCTCATCGGCGTGCTGGCGCTGTGCCTCATGCGCAACCGGCCGTCGGACATCGGCCTGCTGCCCTACGGCGAAGTGCCCGGCACGCAGCCGGCCGCCCCCGCCGCGGCGGCGCCGATGATGAACTTCGCCACGCCGTTCCGCGTGCTGAAGGAGGTCTCGACCAACCGCACCTTCTGGATCCTGGCGGGCACCTTCTTCATCTGCGGCCTGAGCACCAACGGCCTGGTGCAGACCCACTTCATCTCGCTGTGCGGCGACAACGGCATGGGCGCAGTGCCGGCGGCCTCGGTGCTCGCGATGATGGGCGCCTTCGACTTCGTGGGCACCATCCTGTCGGGCTGGCTGTCGGACCGCTACGACAACCGCAAGCTGCTGTTCTGGTACTACGGCCTGCGCGGACTGTCGCTGTTCTGGCTGCCGCATTCGGAATTCACCATCTACGGCCTGGGCCTGTTCGCGATGTTCTACGGCCTCGACTGGATCGCCACCGTGCCGCCGACCGTCAAGCTCGCGGGCGCCACCTTCGGCCCCGCCAAGGTGGGCCTGGTGTTCGGCTGGGTCTTTGCCGCGCACCAGCTGGGCGCCGCCACGGCCGCCTATGGCGCGGGCTTTGCGCGCACGCTGCTGCTGACGTACACCCCGGCGCTCTATGCGGCCGGCGCGGCCTGCCTGGTGGCGGCCGTGATCGTGATGCTGATCCGCCGCCCCGCGGCCAAGACCGGCACGCCGGTCGCCACCGCTACCACCACCCCCAACACGGCCGCGCGCGCCTGAACACACCCGAGCCATTGCCATGACAACGTCCACACCGCCGAAAGCGCCGCAGGCCCAGGGCGAGCTCGACCCGCGCACGCGCCGCCTGCTCGAGGCGCCCATCGTGCCCACGCTGCTGCGGCTGGCCGCGCCCAACGTGCTGGTGATGGTAGCGCAGGCCTCCGTCGGCCTCATCGAGACCTACTTCGTCGGCAAGCTGGGCACCGATGCGCTGGCGGGCATGGCGCTGGTGTTCCCCATCGTCATGCTGATGCAGATGACGTCCAGCGGCGCCATGGGAGGCGGCATTGCCTCGTCGATCGCCCGCGCGCTCGGTGCGCGCCGCCGCGCGGACGCCGACGCGCTGGTGTGGCATGCCATCGTCATCGCGCTGGGCTTCGGCCTGTGCTTCACGCTGGCGCTGCTGCTGGGCGGACGCTGGCTCTACGGAATCATGGGCGGCACGGGGGCGGCGCTGGAGGCCGCGCTCACCTACTCGAACTGGGTGTTCGCGGGCGCGGTGCTGGTGTGGCTCTTCAATTCGCTGTCGGCCATCATCCGCGGCACCGGCAACATGTCGGTGCCGGCCAATGTGACGGTGGTGGGCGTGGTGTTCCTCGTTCCCGCATCGCCGCTGCTGATCTTCGGCTTCGGCCCGCTGCCGGGCATGGGCATCGCGGGCGGTGCGATGGCGCTGCTGCTGTACTACCTGCTGGGTTCGATTGCGCTCATCGTCTACCTGCGCTCGCCGCGCAGCCTGCTGCGGCCCACGCTCGACGCGCTCAAGCTGCGCTGGCCGATGTTCCGCGACATCCTGGGCATCGGTCTGGTGGGCGCGGTGTCGACGGTGGCGACCAACCTGTCGATCGGCATCGCTACCGCGCTCACGGGCCACTTCGGCTCGGGCGCGCTGGCCGGCTACGGCACGGCTTCGCGGCTCGAGTACCTGCTGGTGCCGCTGGTGTTCGGCCTGGGCGCGCCGCTGGTCGCCATGGTCGGCACCTGCATGGGCGCGGGGCAGCGCGAGCGCGCGCTGCGTGCCACCTGGGCCGGCGCGGCGATGGCCTTTGCATTGACCGAGACCATCGGGGTGGTGGCAGCGCTGTTTCCGCGGCCCTGGCTGATGCTGTTCGGCAACGACCCCGCCATGCTCGAAACCGGCGAACATTACCTGCGCGTGGTGGGGCCGCTGTACGGCTTCTTCGGTGTCGGGCTGGTGCTGTATTTCGCGTCGCAGGGCGCGGGCCGGCTGCTGTGGCCGGTGCTGGGCAATATCGCGCGCCTGGTGGTGGCAGGCACCGGCGGCTGGCTGGCGCTGCGCTGGGGCGGCGGGCTCACCGGCGTGTTCGCTGCGCAAGGCGTGGCGCTGGTGGTGTACGGCATCGTGATCGCGTCGGCCATTGCGGGCGGCGCCTGGTTCGGCCGCGTGGGCTGGCCGCGCACCACCAACGGCTTGCTGCGCCGCGTGGCGCAGGCCTGAAGCAATTTTCAACAACCTCGTTCAACGAAAGCTCGCCATGAAAATCAAGGACTCCGTCGTTTTCATCACCGGCGCCAACCGCGGCCTTGGCCTGGCATTCGCCAAGGCGGCGCTGGCCGCCGGCGCCCGCAAGGTCTATGGCGCGGCGCGCGACGCCCGGAGCATCACGCTGCCCGGCGTGACCCCGGTCGCGCTCGACGTGACGCAGCCCGCGCAGATCGAGGCAGCCGCGCGCGCCTGCGGCGACGTCACGCTGCTCATCAACAACGCGGGCATCTCGCGCGGTTCGAGCTTTCTGGGTTCGCCCGATGCCGTGGCCGCGGCGCGCGCCGAGTTCGAAACCAATTTCTTCGGCCCCTGGGCGGTGACGCAGGCTTTCGCGCCGGTGCTCGCGGCCAACGGCGGCGGTGCCGTCGTCAATGCGCTGTCGGCGCTGAGCTGGACCACCTTCCCGGGCGTGGCCACCTACAGCGCGACGAAGTCGGCCGCCTGGTCGCTGAGCAACGGCCTGCGCAACGAGCTCGCGGGGCAGGGCACGCAGGTCACGAGCCTGCACATGGCCCTGATGGACACCGACATGGCCGCGCACATTCCGGGCGACAAGGTGTCGCCTGACGACGTGGCGCGCCAGGCGCTCGAAGGCGTGGAGGCCGGCAAGCCCGAGGTGCTGGCCGACGGGGTCTCGCGGCAGCTGAAGCAGGGGCTGTCGAGCGACACGCCGCCTTACGCGTCCGCCCCGGCGTAGGTAGACGCAACAACTGCCGTCACAAACAGAAACCCGGGCCAGGCCCGGGTTTTTGCATCAGTAGCGGTACGGATTGTTCGGCCGGCGGTCGTAGCGGTTCGGCACGCCGTCGCGGTCGCTGTCGCGGCGGCCATAGTGGCGGCGGTCGTCCCAGCGGCGATCGCGGTAATGGCGATCGGGGCCGTAGTGGCGCGGCGCGTTGTAGTAGCGCGGCGGGGGCGGCGGTGCGTAGTAGCGGCGCGGCGGAGGCGGCGGCACGACATACACCTGCGCCTGGATGATGGGGCCGCCACGTTGGGCTTGCGCCGGCGCGCTGAGCGCGGCCAGCGACAACAAGGCTGCGGCTGCGAATGCGAAAGTAAGCTTTTTCATGTGATCCCCCGGTATGTGGTTGGAAGCCTCATCCTCGCGTCCCCGTGTGAAGCACGTGTAAGGCTGGAGCGAAATCGGATGAAGAGCTGTAAGCCCGTGCGCGCGGCAATTCTTGTTGGTGCGCTGCGGCAATCACGACTCACGCCAACATCCTAAAGGCGCAACGGCTTCGGCGCGCCTCACGGGGCACGCCAATCGTTGTAGGCCTTTGGCTCAGGCCCGCGGGGCCGGCAGCATGCGCCGCAGCGCCTCGAAGAACAGGTCGGACTGTTCGCGCTCGCCCTGGATCTGCGCCGCCACGTGCGCAGCCAGCTTCGCATTCACCGGAACCAGCGGGCGCCCGGTCGACTGCGCAATCACCTGGTGCAGGCAGGCGCGCTCCAGGTAGTAGAGGTCGTCGTAGGCGTGCGCGATGGTGCCGCCCGCCACGATCACGCCGTGGTTGGCCAGAAAGGCCACGTCCTTGCCGGCCATGGCGCGCGCGATGCGTTCGCCCTCGGCGTCGTCCAGGGCCAGGCCGTTGTACTCGGCATCGATGGCAATGCGGTTCATGTAGCGCATCGCGTTCTGGCTGGCGGTGGGGTCGAGCGCGCGGTCGACCGTGATCGTGAGCGCCGTGGCATACGGCATGTGGCAGTGCAGCACGACCGCATGGCCCGTGAGCCGGTGCACCGCGCCGTGGATGAACAGGGCCGTGGGCTCCACGCGGTGACGGCCCGCCAGCACTTCGCCGTGCACGTCGATCAGCACGATGTCGTCGGCGCCGATCTCGCTCCAGTGCAGCCCGCGTGGATTGATGAGGTAGCGGTCCTGTGCGCCCGGCAGCATCACGCTGAAGTGGTTGCACACGCCTTCGGACAGCCCGTGGTGGGCGGCCGCGCGAAGGGCCAGGGCCAGGTCTTCGCGCAGCTTGCGAACGGCGGGGCTGGCGTAGTCGGAATCGGCGGACATGGTGGGGTCTCCTTTTGTTCTTGTGAAGGGGGCGCCGGTCAGGCCAGGGTGAGGCCGTGCCAGGCCGCGACGAATTTCTTCGCATCGTCGCGCACCGCCGAGGCCTGCTTGCCGGGCTTGTACAGCGCGGAGCCGATGCCGAAGCCGGCCGCACCCGCTGCGCGCCATTCGGCCATGTTCGCGGGCGTGATGCCGCCCACGGGCATCACCGGCGTGCCGGCAGGCAGCACGGCCAGCAACGCCTTCACCACGGCGGGCGAGGCCAGCTCGGCGGGGAACAGCTTGAGCCCGGTGGCGCCCGCCGCGAGCGCGCCGAAGGCCTCGGTCGGCGTCATCACGCCGGGCAGGCAGACCATGCCCAGGCGCGCGGCCTCGGCAATGACCTCGGCGTTGAAGTTGGGCGAGACGATCAGCTCGCCGCCGGCCGCCTGCACGTCGCGCACCTGCTGCGCGCTCAGCACCGTGCCCGCGCCGACCAGCGCCTGGGGAAAGCGCTGGCGCATCAGCGCGATGCTCTCCAGCGGCCGGGGCGAGTTGAGCGGCACTTCGAGCAGCAGGAAGCCCGGCTCGACGATGGCGTCGCCGACATCGGCGGCCTCGGCGGGGGACAGGCCCCGCAGGATGGCCACCAGGGGCAGTGCGCGCATGGCGGCATTGAATTTGTCGAGGGGCGTGGTCATGCGGGCGTCCGGTCGGTGTCGAGGAAGCCGGACAGCGCGTGCAGTCCGGCCCAGGTGGCTTCGGCGCCCAGCGTGCGCGTGGCGACGCCGGTGGCGCGCAGGGCCAGTGTGTAGCGTTGGGTGAGGGCGGAGGAGCCGATCAGCACCACCTCGCCCACCGCCTGCAGCGACTGCGTGCGCAGTTCTTCGCCGATCAGCAGGCCCGAGAGGTAGCTCGACAGCTCCTGCCTGGGCATGCGCTCGAACAGCGCGAGCGTGCGCGTGCCGAAGGCGTTGTGCAGCAGGCCGTGGCCGTTCTCGGAGCGCGTGACGCCTTCGAGAAAGGAGGCTTCGTCCAGCGGCGCGGCCACGTCGAGCGTGCGCGCAAGGATCGAGTGCTGGCTCAGCAGTGCATAGAACTCGCCCGTCATGTAGGTGCGAAAGCCCGCGACGCGGCCCTTCTTCACCGTGACCCACTTGTTGTGCGTGCCGGGCAGCACGAACACGCCGTCGTCCAGCCCGGTGATCGACATGGCGCCGAAGATCTGCACTTCCTCCCCGCGCATCACATCGGGCACGCCGGCGTGCTCGTCGCTCAGGCCCGGCACGATCGCGACGCGCGCGCGCGCAATGGCGTCGATGTCGATGATCCTGCGGCCCACTTCCACGCGGCCCGCGGGGCATGCGCAGTAGGGCGCCTCGACCCAGCCCTGCTTGCTTCCGGCCATGCCGGAGATCAGGCAGCGCGCGCCTTCCAGGCGCATCCAGTCGCCGAACAAGGCGTCGAAGACGGCGGGAAAGCCGCCTTCAGGCACGCTGAGGATGCCGCGCGCGTCGCTGCGTTCTTCGAGTACCTTGCCGCTCGCGTCCAGCAGCGCGCCGCGCAGTGAACTCGTGCCCCAGTCGATCGCTATCAGTCTTGTCATCTCAATGATTGTCGCGCGGCACGAAGGCCCCGCGGCGACCACGCAGGAAGGCCAGGTCGGCCCCCTGGTCGGCCTGAAGCACCGTGTCGACGTACAGCTTCCAGTAACCGGAATCGAGCGGCGCCTTGGGCGCGACCCATTTCTCGCGCCGCTTGGCCAGCTCTTCGTCGCTGACGTGCAGATGCAGCTTGCGGTTGGGCACGTCGAGTTCGACGATGTCGCCGTCCTGCACCAGCGCCAACGGCCCGCCGGCAGCCGCTTCCGGGGCCGTGTGCAGCACCACCGTGCCGTAGGCCGTGCCGCTCATGCGCGCGTCGCTGATGCGGACCATGTCGGTGATGCCCTTGCGCAGCACCTTCGGCGGCAGCGGCATGTTGCCCGCCTCGGCCATGCCCGGGTAGCCTTTGGGCCCGCAGTTCTTCAGCACCATGACGCAGTGCTCGTCGATGTCCAGGTTCTCGTCGTCGATGCGCTTGTGCAGGTCTTCGGCGCTCTCGAACACCACCGCGCGGCCCTTGTGCACCAGCAGTTCCGGCGTGGCCGCGCTGGGCTTGATGATGGCGCCGTTGGGCGCGAGGTTGCCGCGCAGCACGCAGATGCCGGCGTTCTCCTTGAAGGGCTCGGCCAGCGGGCGGATCACCTGCGGGCCATAGTTTTCGGCGTCCTTCACGTTGTCCCACAGGCTCTGGCCGGTAACGGTGAGGATGTCCTTGTGCAGGTGGTCGGCAATTTCCTTGATCACCACCGGCAGGCCGCCCGCATAGCAGAAGTCTTCCATCAGGTACTGGCCCGAGGGCTGCAGGTTCACCAGGCAGGGCAGCTCGGAGGCGAGGCGGTCGAAGTCGTCCAGCGTCAGGTCGACGCCGATGCGCCCCGCAATGGCCAGCAGGTGGATCACGAAGTTGGTCGAGCCGCCGATGGCCGCATTGACCTTGATCGCGTTCTCGATGGCCTGGCGCGTGAGGATCTTCGACATGTTCATGTCCTCGTGGACCATGTCCACGATGCGCCGGCCCGCCTGGCGCGCAAGCACGTTGCGCCGGCCATCGACGGCAGGGTAGGCCGCGTTACCCGGCAGGCCGATGCCCAGCGACTCGACCATGCAGGCCATGGTGCTCGCGGTGCCCATCGTCATGCAGTGGCCGTGGCTGCGGTGCATGCAGCTCTCGGCTTCGAAGAATTCCTGCAGCTTGAGCGTGCCGGCGCGCACCTGCTCGCTCATCTGCCACACGCCGGTGCCCGAGCCCAGTTCCTGCCCGCGCCACTTGCCCGAGAGCATCGGGCCGCCCGACACGCCGATGGTCGGCAGGTCGACGCTGGCCGCGCCCATCATCAAGGCAGGCGTGGTCTTGTCGCAGCCCATGAGCAGCACCACGCCGTCGAGCGGGTTGCCGCGAATGCTCTCTTCCACGTCCATGCTCGCGAGGTTGCGGTACAGCATGGCGGTGGGGCGCAGCAGGGTTTCCCCGAGCGACATCACCGGGAACTCGAGCGGGAAGCCGCCCGCTTCGTACACGCCGATCTTCACCTGCTCCGCCAGCGTGCGGAAGTGCGAGTTGCAGGGCGTGAGTTCGCTGAAGGTGTTGCAGATGCCGATGACCGGGCGACCGTCGAACTGGTCGTGCGGCACGCCCTTGCCCTTCATCCAGCTTCGGTAGATGAAGCCGTCGCGGTCGTTGCGGCCGAACCATTGCTGGCTGCGAAGCTCGCCGGATTTTTTCTTGGGGGAAGTGCTCATGGGGTGTCTCCGTTTATTGGTTTCAGCGGCCCCAAACCTCAGGGTTTGTCCTGCCGAAGGTCGATTTCAATCATCATATGATAAGCGCGGTCAAGCCGTGGAGACCTCAGGATTTGCGAGCGGCGAGATAGCAAATTTCACATCACACATGATCAAGAACATCCACGGCCGCACCCTCGAGTTGCTCGGTGAAGCCGTGGTCTCGGGGCGCTACGCGATCGGCGCGTCGATCCCTGCGGAGCCCATCCTCGGCGAGGAGCTCGGCGTGAGCCGCACGGTGGTGCGCGAAGCCATCAAGTCGCTCGCGGCCAAGGGCCTGATCGTGACGGGGCCGAAGGTCGGTACCCGCGTGCTGCCCAAGGACAAGTGGAACTGGTTCGACCCCGACGTCATCACCTGGCAGGCGCGCGCCGGCCTCACGCCCGAGTTCCTGCGCGACCTGCAGGACCTGCGCCGCGTGGTGGAGCCGGCTGCCGTGCGCCTCGCGGCGGAGCGGGCCAGCCAGGAAGACATCGACGAGATCGAGCAGGCCTACGCCGGCATGAAGGAGGCCGTGGAAAACGGCGGCGACTACGTCACCTTCGACCTGCGCTTTCACAACGGCCTGCTGAGCGCCGCGCGCAACCGCATGCTGGCGCAGATGAGCAAGGCGCTCAATGCGCTGCTGCGCACCAGCTTCGAGCTGTCGACCACCAAGCCCGACGGCCCCGCGCTCTCGCTGCCGCTGCACCGCGCGGTGCTCGACGCGGTGATCGCGCACGAGCCCGGGCTGGCCGAAGTGGCGGTCATTCGCCTCATCGACGGCGCGCGCCAGGACATCGAGGAAATTCTCGGTTCGCGTCGCCGCCTGCCGCGCCTGAGCAGGCCGCCGCCCAGGCTCAAGGCCAGCTAGCCGCACCACGACGTTCACGCCCCCTGCGCCCGTCTACGCGTTTGTCCGCAGTTCGCATCCGGTTCTTTCACCCTACGCTCGCCCGCCGAGCCAATTCCACCGAAAAAGAGAAGGAGACACAACCATGAAACTCGTCAAGTCGCTCATTGCGCCGACGCTGGTCGCGCTGGGCCTGATCGCATCAGGCAACGCCGCAGCACAAGAGAAACTCACCGTCTGGTGGGTCAAGGGCTTCTACAAGGCGGAGGACGACGCGCTGTTCGCCGCCATCAAGAAGTTCGAGGACAAGCACAAGGACGTGAAGGTCGAGCTGTCGCAGTACCCGGTGCAGGACATGATTCCGAAGACCGTGTCCGCGCTCGACTCCGGCAGCCCGCCCGACGTGGCCTATGCCGACGTGTACGACTTCCAGGTCACCGGCAAGTGGGCCTTCGACGGCAAGCTCGAAGACATCGGCAGCGTGCTCACGCCCATGAAGGACCGCTTCGCGACCAACACGATCGAGACCACCTTCCTCTACAACGACCAGACCAAGAAGAAGGCCTACTACGCCTTCCCGATCAAGCAGCAGACCATGCACATCGAGTACTGGCTCGACATGCTCGCGGAGGCCGGCTTCAAGGAGTCCGACATCCCCACCACCTGGAAGGAATACTGGCCCTTCTGGTGCGAGAAGGTTCAGCCCGCGAGCCGCCAGAAGAGCGGCAAGCGCACCTTCGGCATCGGCATGCCGATGGGCGTGGATTCGAGCGACGCGTTCTATTCGTTCCTGACCTTCATGGACGCCTACAACGTGAAGCTGGTCGACGACAACGGCAAGCTGCTCGTGGACGACCCCAAGGTGCGCACCGGCCTCATCGCCGCCATGACGGACTACACCAAGCCCTACCTCACGGGCTGCACGCCGCCTTCGTCCACCAGCTGGAAGGACCCGGACAACAACGTCGCCTTCCACAACAAGACGACCGTGATGACGCACAACGCGACCATCTCGCTGCCGGCCAAGTGGCTCGACGACTCGAACAACGCCACGCTCACGCCCGAGCAGCGTGAAGAGGCGAAGAAGAACTACACCGAGCGCATCCGCACGGCCGGCTTCCCGACCAAGCCCGACGGCACCAAGATGGTCTACCGCACGGCCGTGAAGACGGGCGTGGTGTTCAAGGACGGCAAGAACAAGGCGCGCGCCAGGGAGTTCGTGTCCTTCCTGCTGCAGGAAGAAAACCTCACGCCGTATGTCGAGGGTTCGCTGGGCCGCTGGTTCCCGGTCACCAAGACCGGGCAGGCCAGCCCGTTCTGGCAGGCCGATTCGCATCGCAAGTCGGTGTTCAACCAGTACGCCGCGGGCACCGTGACCTTCGAGTTCACCAAGAACTACCGCTTCACCGTGATCAACAACGAGAACGTCTGGGCCAAGGCCATGAGCCGCATCGTGACCGACAAGGTGCCGGTGGACAAGGCGGTCGACGAGATGATCGCGCGCATCAAGACGGTGGCCGCGCAGTAAGCGCGGCGCATCCCGACAACGCACTGCTGCCGACGCCATGAGCTCGACCGTCACTGCTCCCGCTGCCGCCGCGACTCCCGCGGCGCCTGTTGCCAACCTGGGTGCGCGCCACGCGCGCTGGCAGTTCTGGGGCGCGGTGATGGTCGTGCCCTACCTGCTGGTGTTCGTGGTGTTCGTGCTCTACCCGGTGGGCTACGGGCTGTGGCTCGCCCGCCATCCGCAAAGCTACGTGAAGCTGGTCGAAGACCCGATCTTCTTCCGCTCCGTCATCAACACGGCCGTCTTCCTGGTCGTGGCGATCAACATCAAGATGGCCGTGGCACTCGTGCTCTCGGGCTTCTTCGTCACATCGCGCTGGTGGATCAAGATCATCTCGGCGATCTTCATCCTGCCGTGGGCGATGCCTTCGATTCCCACCATCCTGTCGTTCCGCTTCATGCTCAACCCCGAATGGGGCGTGATCAACACCACCATCTTCCGCCTGACCGGCGCCGACGGTCCCAACTGGCTCAACGACCCGTCGCTGGCCCTGGGCTTCGCGATGCTGGTGCACGTGTGGAAGTCGCTGCCGTTCTGGACGCTCATTCTCGTGGCCGGGCGGCTGGCCATTCCGGGCGAGCAGTACGAGGCGGCGTCGGTCGACGGCGCCACCTCGTGGCAGAAGTTCCGCTTCGTGAGCTGGCCCGCGCTGAAAACGCTCTACGTCACCTCGCTCATCCTCTCGATGATCTGGACGCTGGGCGACTTCAACAGCGTGTACCTGCTCACGGGTGGTGGCCCTGCCGACCTGACGCACGTACTCGCCACGCTGGGCATCCGCTACCTGCGGCTCGACCAGGTCGACCTGTCGATGGCATCCATCGTGGTGGCCATGCCGCTCGTCTTGCCACTGGTCTATTTCATGATGAAGAGGCTCTCGAAATGAGCCCCCACGTTCATCACTTCGTGTATTCACCGCCCCCCGAGGGGGCGCTTGCTTCCCTTGAGGCGGCTCGTCGGAGGGCAATATGAAGCGCTGGACCCCCAAGGCCGTGCTGACCGAGGCCAAGCTGCTGCTCATCGGCATTCCGGTGCTGCTGTGGACGCTGGTCCCGATCTACCACATGGCCCTGTTCGCGTTCTCTTCGAAGGACTCGGCGACCTCCGGCCACCTGTGGCCCTCGCACCCCACGCTGAACAACTTTGCCACGGTGTTCCAGCAAAAGCACTTCTACCTGAGCCACTTCTGGGTGCAGCTGGGCAACTCGCTGGTCATTGCGCTGTCGGTGGGTGCGATCACGCTGTTCGTGGCGACCACCGCCGCGTTCGCCATCAGCCGGCTGCGTGTGCGCGGCGGGCGCACGGTGATGAACCTGGCGCTGTTCACGTACTTCATTCCGGCGGCCTTCCTGGCCGTGCCCATGTACAAGACCATGGGCAACTACGGACTGCTCAACAGCCAGTGGGCGCTGATCCTGGCAATGGTGACCATTGCGTCGCCGTACTGCATCTGGGTGCTGAAACAAGCCTCCGACAAGTTGCCGTACGAACTCGATGAAGCCGCGCGCATGGACGGCGCCTCGCCGCTGCAGCTGTTTCGCCTGGTGTACCTGCCGTTGATGGTGCCGTCGCTGGTGGCGGTGGGCACGTACTCGCTGCTGCTCGCGTGGAACGAGTACCTGTATGCCTTCCTGCTGCTGTCGAACGACAAGAGCGTGACGCTGGCGGTGGCGCTGGGCAACTTCCTCTCGGCCGACGATTCGCCGTGGGAGCTGCTGATGGCCACGGGCCTGATCTACGCATTGCCGCCCGCGGCGATCTACTACGCATTCAAGCGCTACATGGTGGGCGGCCTGACGGCCGGCGCCGTGAAGAGCTGAGCCAACGCAGGAACTGAAAAATGGCTTCCGTATCCTTTCGCAATATCGAGAAATCCTTCGGCAAGGTCCAGATCATCAAGGGCCTGGGCTTCGACATCACCGACGGCGAGTTCGTCGTGCTGGTCGGGCCTTCGGGCTGCGGCAAGTCGACGCTGCTGCGCATGCTCGCTGGCCTGGAGGACATCAGCGGCGGCGAGATCGTCATCGACGGCCGCGTGGTCAACGACCTCGAGTCGAAGGACCGCGACATCGCCATGGTGTTCCAGAGCTATGCGCTCTACCCGCACATGACGGTGGGCGAGAACATGGGATTCAGCCTGCGCCTGCGCAATGCAGAGAAGTCGGTGACCGACGAGCGCGTGATGCGCGCCGCGAAGATCCTCAACCTCGATGCGCTGCTCGGACGCTACCCGCGCGAGCTGTCGGGCGGGCAGCGCCAGCGCGTGGCCATGGGCCGCGCCATCGTGCGCGACCCCAAGGTGTTCCTGTTCGACGAGCCGCTTTCCAACCTGGACGCCAAGCTGCGCGTGGCGATGCGCGCCGAGATCAAGGCGCTGCACCAGCGCCTGAAGACCACCACGGTGTACGTCACGCACGACCAGATCGAGGCCATGACCATGGCCGACCGCATCGTGGTGATGCACGACGGCATCGTCGAGCAGATCGGCACGCCGCTGGACCTGTACGACCGCCCCGACAACCTGTTCGTGGCGCAGTTCATCGGTTCGCCGTCGATGAACGTGATCGAGGGCACGGTGCGGCGTGCGGGCGGCGAATGCTGGGTCGAGTCGCAGGGCGCGCGCTGGCCGGTGCCGACGGGCACCTCCGCCCCCGATGGCCAGCCGGTGCACTACGGCGTGCGCCCCGGCGACATGACGCTCGGCGGCGGCTCGAACGGCGTGCAAGCCAAGGTCATCGTGGTCGAACCCACGGGCGCGGAGACCGAACTGCTGGTGCAGGTTGGCGAAGCCAGGCTGGTGCTGGCGGTGCACGGCCGTGTCGATGCCAGGCCCGACGAACTCGTGCGCCTGGCCATCGAGTCCGAGAGCGTGCACCTGTTCGACCGTCAGACCGGCAAGCGCATGGTCTGAAGAGGCGCGGCGGGCAGGTCAGTCCGTGCGCAGCCGCAGCAGCGCGCGCACGAAGCCGTGGTCGGAGCGCGAACGGTCGCGCCCCTCGTGCAGGTGGTCGTTGAAGTAGTCGACCCTGCGCACGTCACCCAGGCTGTGGCGGCTGGTGGCAACGAATTCCTCGCTCACCAGGATCTGGTCGAGCACGTCCGGAAAGCCCTGGTGGATGTGCGAATAAGCCACGTCCTTCTTGAGCGCCGACTCGCCCTGCATCTCGTAGGCGTTGAACAGCGCCACGTCGCGCGCCGACCTGTCGTATGCCACCTCCGATGTGGCCGCCACGAGCTGCGTGGTCACGCTGTGCGGGTTGTCGTTGAAGTCGCCCATCACCACCAGCGGCACGTTGGTGCCCTGCAGCAGGTCGATGACGATGCAGCGCAGGGCCGCGGCCTCGGCGCCGCGCATCAGCAGCGAGCGCAGCGAGGCCATCACGCCGACCTTGCGGTCGTCGCGGTCCTCCAGGGGGTTGCCCTGCGCGTCCTGCAGGAACTTCGGGCGCTTGGACTTCAGGTGCACCGTGAGCACATGCACCTGCTGGCCGTGCTTCATGCGCACCGTGGCCAGCAGGGGCGGGCGCTCGAAGCGGGTGTGCGGGCCCAGGCCGGGCACTTCGACACCGAAGCCCGGCGGAAAGTCGACGAATGAGCGCACGTCGTCCACCTTCAGCCGCGTGGCGATGCCCACGCGGGGCGTGCCCTGGGCGCCCGGCCGTGCAGGCGAGTCCGGCGGGCTCCCGGGCAGCGGCGTGTTTTCCGCACCGGGCACCGACACGAAGTCGTAGCGCAACCCGCTGCGCGCGATGCAGGCCTTGAGCGCCGCCTCGTCCCACACCTCCTGCACCGCCAGCACGTCGGCATTGAGCGCGTGGAAGCGCTCGCCCGTCCAGTCGATCTTTCGCTCGTACTCGCGCTCGGTGTACCCGTCCTGGTTCTCGTAGTACACGCGGTTCGGGTTCGCGAGGTTCAGGAGGTTGCAGGTGGCGACGAAGAGGGTGGCGTAGTTGGGAGGAATGGTTTGCATGGCGACACGATTGTGGACCGAGTTACGATTGCTAACCAAACTGTTGCACAGTGCGCCGCTGGTTGCCAAGCCAAGCGTGCAACGCCAGAAAAACGAACCCAGGGAGCCGCGCAGCGCGCGGAGCACATGAACCCTCATCACGCCCCGTCACGCCGCCTTCTTCTTGCCTGCGCACTGGTGGGCAGCCTCTGGCTCGCCGCCTGTGGCTCCAGCCCCCCGGCCCCGCCGCCCACCGTCACCCGCATCATGGTGATCCCGGTGGCGCCCATCGCCAAGCTGCACACCGAAAACAAGGGCGTCCCGCTCGGCGTGCTGTGGCAGTCGATTGCCGACCGCGTGAAGGGCTCGGACTTCAACGAGCGCATGGAGTCCGTGCGCAAGGGCATGGGGCCCAGGCTCACGGCGGCGCTGGTCGCGCAATTGAATGCACAGGGCTACCAGGCGCAGCTGCTCGACGGCGTGGTGCGGCCCGCGGGGTCGCCCGACAACATCGACCTGGCGAAGCTGCCGACCTCGCTGCCCGTGCTGCACGTGTACTTCAACGAGGTCGGCATGCTGTCGGCGCGCTTTTCCAACGACTACGTGCCGCGCGTCAACGTGAGCGGCTACCTGATGAGTGCCACGGACGGCGACACCGTCTGGACGGACACGATCTACTACGGCGCCGACGCCAGCGGCGACACGCCGACCAGCGTGCCGGGCAATCCGGCGTACCGCTGGGCGAGCTTCGGCGAGCTTGTGGGCCAGCCGCAGGCCGTGGCGCAAAGCTACGACGACGCCGTGGACGCGCTGGCGTTGCGCATCGCGAAGAACATCCGCGCGAGCACGGCGCCGCCGCGCTGAGCGGGCGCCAAAAGAAAAAGGGCACCGAAGCGCCCTTGATCTGGAGTGCCGGGCAGGTGTGGCCTGCCCGCGATATTTAACGACCGAACGAACGGCCACCGCCACCGCCGCCACCCGAACGGCCACCGCCGCCGCCGTAGCCGCCACCACCACCCGAACGGCCACCGCCGCCCGAACGGTTGCCGCCGTAGCCGCCACCGCCGCCGCCGCCCGGGCGACCGCGACCGCGGCCGGCACCCATGTGGTCGACGCTCGTGCGCAACGGATCCGGCTGGCCCTCGCCACCTGCGACCGCTTCGGCGCGCAGATGCGCCACCTGGTTGGCTTGCGTCGGGCTGTGGCTGTTGCCGTGATGGCGCGGTTGGCGCTCGTCATGCGGCAGATGGTTCTGTTGCGGGTGCTGCGGTGCATGGTGCGGCGCGCGCGCCGGACCTTGCGGGCCACGGCCTTGCGCCGGGCGTGCGCCCTGGCCGCGCGGGCCCTGGCCCTGGCCTTGACCGCCGCCATTGGCGTTGCGGCCTTGACCGCCGCCAGCACCGGCACCCTGGCCACCGCCACGGCGTTGACCGCCGCCGCCGCCGCCGCCGGCGCGTTCGCCGCCACCCTGGCCGGCCTTGTTCTCACGAATGCGCGAGAGCATCTCGGTGCGGGCGGCCTTGGCGGCTGCCTGCATCACGTCGCGGCTCGGCGGACGACCGGCGCCGCCCCAGATCGTCTGGCGACCCATGGCGATCGGTTCGGCGCGTTCGCCGTCTTCAGGACCGAAGCCCTCGACGATCTGCACCGGAATCGTCTGCTTGGTGAAGCGTTCGATTTCCTGCATGAAGCCTTCTTCGTCCAGGCACACGAAGCTCACGGCCTCGCCGCTCGAACCGGCACGGCCGGTGCGGCCGATGCGGTGAACGTAGTCTTCGCTGACGTTCGGGATCTCGTAGTTCACGACGTGCGGCAGCTCGTCGATGTCGATGCCGCGCGCGGCGATGTCGGTGGCCACCAGCGCGCGGATGTCGCCGCTCTTGAAGCCGGCCAGCGCCTGCGTGCGGGCGCTCTGGCTCTTGTTGCCGTGCAGCGCCATCGCCTCGATGCCGTTCTTGGTCAGGAACTCGGCCACGCTGTTGGCGCCGAACTTGGTGCGCGTGAACACGAGCACCTGGCTCCACTTGTGCTCGTTGATGATGTGCGCGAGCAGCGCCTTCTTCTTGCCGCGGCCCACCGGGTGGATCACCTGGGTGATGCGCTGCACGGTGGTGTTGCGCGGCGTGACCTGGATGCTTTGCGGGTTCTTGAGCAGCGTGGCGGCCAGGTCGCGAATTTCGTCGCTGAAGGTGGCCGAGAACAGCAGGCTCTGCTTTTCCTTGGGCACCAGGGCCAGGATCTTCTTCACGTCGTGGATGAAGCCCATGTCCAGCATGCGGTCGGCTTCGTCCAGGATCAGCATCTGGACCTGGCTCAGGTCGAGCATGCCTTGCTGCTGCAGGTCGAGCAGGCGGCCGGGGGTGGCGACGAGGATGTCGACGCCCTTCTTGAGCTTGCTGATCTGCGGGTTCATGCCCACGCCGCCGAAGATCACGGTGGAGTCGAGCTGCAGGTACTTGCCGTACGTGCGAACCGATTCTTCGACCTGCGCCGCGAGTTCGCGGGTAGGGGTCAGCACGAGGGCACGGATGCCGACGCCGCCGAACTTGTTGGTGGCGCTGCGGCTCATGGTGAGCTTGTGCAGCATCGGCAGGGTGAAGGCAGCCGTCTTGCCGGTGCCGGTTTGTGCGCCGCCCAGCAGGTCATGACCTTCGAGCACCGCGGGGATGGCTTGCGCCTGGATGGGCGTGGGTGTGTCGTAGCCGTGTTCGAGCACAGCCTTCAAGATGGCGGGAGCCAGCTTCAGTTCTTCAAAATTCATTGGAAACAATAAGCGCCATACACGGCGCAGTGGCATCGGCCCGCTTGACGTCTTGTTGACGCCGAGCCAGTCAAGGCAGATGAAGGTCAGGGGTGGGAGCCGGAAAACCTGTTGTGAGAAGGGTCTTCTTCGTCCCCGGCAGAGAGCCGGTGTTGCGGGCAACTGGACCCGGCAACGGTGTGTATTGTCGCATGAGTCGATAATCGGTGGTTTGCCGCGCCCGATTCCTTTTCGCTGGCGCGCGCGTTTTCCCCGAATCTTTGTACCCAAGGTAACTATTCACAGATGGCTCAATACGTCTACTCGATGAACCGTGTCAGCAAGACGGTGCCGCCCAAGCGGCAGCTCTTGAAAGACATTTCGCTCTCTTTCTTCCCCGGCGCCAAGATCGGCGTGCTCGGCCTGAACGGCTCGGGCAAGTCCACGCTGCTCAAGATCATGGCGGGTGTGGACAAGGAGTTCGAGGGCGAGGCGCTGCCCATGCCGGGAATGACGATCGGCTACCTGGAGCAGGAACCCAAGCTCAACGACGAGCACACGGTGCGCGAATCGGTCGAGGAGTCCATGGGCGCGGTGTTCGCGGCCAAGGCGCGTCTCGAAGAGGTGTACATCGCCTACGGTGCCGAAGACGCCGACTTCGACGCGCTGGCGGCCGAGCAGGCCCAGCTCGAAGCCGTCATCGCCACCGCCGGCACCGATTCCGAGCATCAGCTGGAAATCGCCGCCGACGCGCTGCGCCTGCCGCCGTGGGACGCCAAGATCGGCCTGCTGTCGGGCGGCGAAAAGCGGCGCGTGGCGCTGTGCCGCCTCTTGCTGTCCAAGCCCGACATGCTGCTGCTCGACGAGCCGACCAACCACTTGGACGCCGAATCGGTGGAGTGGCTCGAAGTGTTCCTGCAGCGCTTCACGGGCACCGTGGTGGCCATCACCCACGATCGCTACTTCCTCGACAACGCGGCCGAGTGGATCCTGGAAATGGACCGCGGTCGCGGCATTCCCTGGAAGGGCAACTACAGCACCTGGCTCGAGCAGAAGGGCGAACGCCTGGCGCAGGAGCAAAAGAGCGAAGAAGCCCACGCCAAGGCGCTGAAGAAGGAACTGGAGTGGTCGCGCCAGAACCCGAAGGCACGCCAGGCCAAGAGCAAATCCCGCCTGGCCCGCTTCGAAGAGCTGAGCGACATGGAATACCAGAAGCGCAACGAAACGCAGGAAATCTTCATTCCTGTGGCCGAGCGGCTGGGCCAGCAGGTGTTCGAGTTCCACGGCGTCAGCAAGTCCTTCGGCGACCGCATGCTGATCGACAACCTGAGCTTCACCGTTCCGCCGGGCGCGATCGTCGGCATCATCGGCCCGAACGGCGCCGGCAAGTCGACGCTGTTCAAGCTGCTCGCGGGCAAGGAGCAGCCGGACAGCGGCCATGTGGTCATCGGCTCGACCGTCAAGGCGGCTTTTGTGGACCAGCACCGCGACGAGCTCGCCAACCAGAAGACCGTGTGGGAAGACATCTCGAACGGGCTGGACATCATCAATGTCGGCAAGTTCCAGATGGCCAGCCGTGCGTATGCAGGTCGCTTCAACTTCAACGGCGCGGACCAGCAGAAGAAGGTCGGCACGCTGTCGGGCGGCGAGCGCGGTCGCCTGCACCTGGCCAAGACCCTGATCGCCGGCGGCAACGTGCTCATGCTCGATGAACCGTCGAACGACCTGGACGTGGAAACCCTGCGCGCACTCGAAGACGCGCTGCTCGAGTTCGCCGGCACCGTCATGGTCATCAGCCATGACCGCTGGTTCCTCGACCGCATTGCCACACACATCCTCGCGGCCGAAGGCGACAGCCAGTGGACCTTCTTCGACGGCAACTACCAGGAGTACGAAGCCGACAAGAAGAAGCGCCTCGGCGAAGAAGGCGCAAAACCCAAGCGCATGCGCTACAAGGCCCTGAAGTAAGCCTCAGGCGGCTTCGGCTGCTTCAGCAAGAGCGCGCGGTTCCGCAAGGGGCCGCGCGCTTTTTTCATCGTCCGCCGCAAACACCTCGCGTGCCGCGGTCAGCCCGTTGAGTGCCGCCGGGAAGCCCGCGTACACCGCCATCTGCATGATGACCTCGACGACCTCGGTGCGCGTCACGCCGACGTTCAACGCGCCCTGGATGTGCACCTTCAGCTGCGGCGCCGCATTGCCCATGGCGGTGAGCGCGGCCACCACCGCGATCTCGCGCGCGCGCAGGTCGAGGCCGGGGCGCGCGTAGATGTCGCCGAACGGAAACTCGATCAGCAGGCGGGCGAAGTCCGGCGCGATACCGGCCAGGCTCTCGACCACCTTGACGCCGCCTTCACCGTCGATCTCGTGGAGCTTGGCCAGGCCACGCGCGTAGCGCAGGTTGTCGTTGTGGCCCTGGTTCTGTGTGTTCGTCATTGCTCGTCTTTCCTTCCGGGGCAGTGCCCGATGAAGGAGGACGCTTCTTCGTCTTCTCGACCGCGCGGTAGTGGTCGATCTTCAGCGACAGCGCCTGCATGGATTGCTGCAGCGCCGCCACCTTGGCCTGAACTTCGGCAAGGTGCTGCTCGAGCATCTCGCGCCGTTCGCCGACGCTGGCGTCCCCCTGGCTTCGAAGCCTGGCGAAGGCCTGCATGCCCTGGATGGGCATGCCGGTCTCGCGCAGGCGCAACAGGAAAGCCAGCCAGTCCATGTCGGCGCGCGCATAGCGCCGCTGACCGCCCGGTGCACGCGGCACCGCGGCAATCAGCCCGATGCGTTCGTAGTAGCGCAGCGTGTAGGCCGTGAGGCCGGTTTGCTGCGCGACTTCCGCAATGGTCAGACTGGTTTCCATGGCGTCGATTCTCGAAATTAGAGCGCGCTCCAAGTCAAGCGCTTGTCGAACTATCTTGGCGCGGTGCCCATGTCGGCAGCCGGCATTCCACGCGCCAGCACCCGCTTGCGCACCGCGTAGATGTTGTTGCGCAGCGCATAGAGCTCGTCCGCATACGACAGCGGCACCGCCACCTTGTTCACCGTGCGGTCGAGCTGGTCGAGGTCGTCGAGCAGGGCCTTCTGCTCGCCCTCTTTGACCTCGGTCCTTGCGTCGACCTTCGCCTCGATGTCGCGCAGCCGCGCATACCAGCGGAACACGCGCCGGCGCACGCGGAACTGGTACAGCGGCGGCACCACGCGGCTCAGCGGCAGCATCAGCACCAGCAAGCCGCCCAGCACCAGCCACATGCGCTCGATGAGGTTGCTGGCCCAGAAGGGCAGGTAGCGCTGCCACGCCGGCGGCGTGCCGTTGATGGCGCGGTCGCCCTCGGGGCTCACCGGCAGTTCGCTGGTGCGCGTGTTCGGAAAGTCGCGCGCCCGGTTGAACCAGCCCGCGCCGCTGTGCACCGACTGCGCGGCCTGCGCGAACAACTGGCGCAGCGCGGGGTGCGTCTCTTCGCGCGACAGCAGCGAGGTGGTGGCCGCGAGCAGCGCCACGTCGTGCGGCGGCAGGTCCTTCGACAGGTCGACCACGCCGCGCGGCAGGGTCACGGCCGACAGGAATGGAAAGCGCCGCGAGTAGGCGTCGGCCTGGCCGAAGTCCATCAGCTTGATGTCGTCCGAACGCAGCAGGCGCTGCACCTGCGGCGACTGCGGCGCGGAAGACAGCACGATGGCGTCGAGCAGCCCGGCCTCCAGCGCGGCAGCCGCGGCGCTCTGCTCCAGATTGGACAGCAGCAGGTCGTCGGGGCCGAGCTTGTTGGCCTTGAACAGGCGCTCCATGATCTCGGGCAGCCCGCTGCCCGGCAGGTCGACGTTCACGCGCAGGCCGCGCAGTTGCGTGAGCGAGGTGAGCGCGCCCGTCTTGCGGTCGATCTTCTGCGCCGTGTCGGCGCGGTAGAACAGCCACACCGGCTCGAAGAACAGGCTGCCCAGCGAGTTGAGCCCGGCCTCCTCGTCGGCCTTCGGGTCGGCGCTGCCGCCGCGCACGAAGCCCACGTCGGCGCCGCCGGTGCGCAGCAGCTGCAGGTTCTCGGTCGAGCCCGAGGTGGCCTTCAGTTCCACCTCGATGCCCGTGTGCTTGAGCGCTTCCGCGTAGCGCTTGCCGAACTGCGCGTAGGCGCTGCCCGTGGGGCCGGTGGCCAGCGTCACGTGCTTGGGCGGCTGCGGCTGCAGGTACCAGTAGGCCGCAATCAGCAGGCCGATGACGAGGAACACGATCGGCCCCGCCGAGGCAATCAGGTCGCGGATCGACAGCAGGATCAGCTTGAGTGTCTTGGGCATGGCCATGGTGTGTGCTTTCAGCCTCGCGGCGTGCCGAGGTCGGCGGCACAGGGAATGTGCAGCTCGCCCACCGTCACCGTGCGTGCGGCGAGCACCGCGCGCAGCGTGGCGATGGCCACGGCCTCGGCCGCCATGGTGCTGAGCACCGTCATGCCGGGGGCGTTGCCTTCGAGCGGCACGCGGCCGGTGGCCAGCGCGAACAGGGTGTCGCCGTCGCTCATGGTGTGCACCGGGTTGATGGCGCGCGCCAGGCCGTCGTGCGCCACCATGGCCAGCCGGTTGGCCTGCACCTTGGTCAGCACCGCGTCGGTGGCGATCACGCCGATGGTGGTGTTGGTGCCCGCCAGCAGCGGCTTGGGCAGCTCGCCGCGCAGCAGCGCGCGGCGCGTGTCCAGCAGCGCGGTGCCGTCTTCGGTGCGCGCGCCGGCCACGGGCCGGCCGGTGTCGTGGTCGATCACGTCGCCCAGCGAGTTGACGGCAATCAGCGCGCCCACGGTGACGCCGCCGACCGTGACCGACGCGGTGCCGATGCCGCCCTTCATTGCGCGGTGCACGCCGAACAGCTTGCCCACCAGCGCGCCGGTGCCCGCGCCCACGTTGCCTTCCGCGGGTGCCGCGGTGCTCGCAGCCTCGCAGGCGGCATAGCCCGCGGCGGCGTCGGGCCGGATGCGCGCGTCGCCCATCGGCAGGTCGAACAGCACGGCGGCCGGCACGATGGGCAGGGTGCCGAAGCGCACGTCCATGCCGATGCCGCGTTCTTCCATCCAGCGCATCGCGCCCTCGGCCGCCGCCAGGCCCCAGGCGCTGCCGCCCGCGAGCATCACGGCGTGCACGTGCTGCACGAGGTTGCCGGGCGCAAGCAGGTCGGTCTCGCGCGTGCCGGGCGCGGCGCCGCGCACGTCCACGCCGCCCACGGCGCCGTCGCGCGCCATGATCACGGTGCAGCCGGTGGGGCGGCGGGTGTCGGAGAAATGGCCGACTTCGATGCCGGCGACGTCGGTGATGGAACCGGCGAAAGAAGAAGAGGAATGAGAGAGGGCGGACATGGCGGCCGATTATGGGACCGCACCCTCTACGATCCGCTGCATGACAGTTGCAAGAAGTTTCTCCGCCGGCGCCACTGGAGATGCGCGCCGCCATGTGGTCGTGATCGGCGCGGGCGCGGTGGGCTGCGCCACCGCCATCGAGGCCTTGCGCGCGGGCCTGCGCGTGACCCTTCTCGAGCCCGAGGCGCCCGGGGGACCGCAGGCGACGAGCTACGGCAACGCCGGCTGGCTTTCGTCGCACTCGGTGGTGCCGCCCGCGCTCCCGGGGGCCTGGCGCAAGGTGCCGGGCTGGCTGGCCGATCCGCTGGGGCCGCTCGCGGTGCGCTGGCGCTACCTGCCGCGCGCGCTTCCGTGGCTCTTGCGCTATCTGGCGTCGGGCCGGACCGAAGCGCGCGTGCAGCGCACCGCCGACGCGCTGCGCACCCTGCTGGCGGACGCGCCCGCGCTGCACGCGCGGCTCGCGGCCGAGGCGGGCGTGCCGCAGCTCATCGAGCAGCGCGGGCTGCTGCATGCCTACCGCTCGCGCGCCGAGTTCGAAGACGACGCGCTGGGCTGGCGCGTGCGTGAACGCGTGGGCGTGCGATGGGACGAGTGGCAGGTCGACGAGTTGCGCCGCCGCGAACCCGACCTCGATGCGCGCTATACGCTGGGCATCTTCGTGCCCGAGGCCGGCCATTGCCGCGATCCGGGCGCCTACGTGGCCGCGCTGGCGCAGCATGCGGTCGCGGCAGGGGCCGAACGGATCTTCGGGCGCGCCCAGGGCTTTCGCATCGAGGGCGGGCGGTTGCGCGCGGTGCGCGTGAGCTACGGCGAGATCGCGTGCGATGCCGCCGCCATCTGCGCCGGCGCCCATTCGGGCCCGCTGGCCGCGGCCGCGGGCTCCGCGGTGCCGCTGGACACCGAGCGCGGCTACCACGTGGTCGTCGAAGGCGCGACCGTGGGCCCGCGCACGCCGGTGATGGTGGCCGACGGCAAGCTCATCGCGCACTGGATGGACGGCGGCCTGCGCGCGGCGGGCCAGGTCGAGATCGGCGGACTGGATGCGCAGCCCGACTGGCGCCGCGCCGACATCCTGCATCGCCATCTGCAATCGATGTATCCGGCGCTGGCAGAGACCGGCGGCGCCAAGGCGTTCAAGCACTGGATCGGCCGCCGCCCCAGCATGCCCGACGGCCTGCCCTGCATCGGGCCGTCGGCCGCGAGCGCGGACATCGTGCTGGCCTTCGGCCATGGCCACGTGGGCCTGTGCGGGTCGGCGCGTACCGGGCGGCTGGCGGCGCAACTGCTGGCAGGCGCCGAACCCGAGACGCCGCTGGCGCCCTTCGATCCGGGGCGCTTCAGCTGGCGGGCGCCGGCTCGATCGTCAGCACGGTGAGCGCCCCGTCGACCTTGTCGGCCGTGAAGCGCACCTTGTCGCCCGGCTTCACCTTGGTGAGCAGGGCAGGGTCGCTCACGCGAAAGACCATCGTCATGCCGGTCATCTCGAGGTTGGGAATGTCGCCGTGCCTCAGCGTGATCTTCTTCGCGTCGGTGTCGACCTTGCGGACCTCGCCTTCGACGGACGGCAATGCAGCCTGCGCGAAGGCCGCTACGGTGAGCATGGCGGCGCAGAGTGCGGTGAACAGTTTCTTCATGATGGGTTTGCTTTCCTTGGTGGTCGGTTGATTCAGCGATAGCTTTGATAGACACGTGTGCTGCCGTCGGCGAGCACGAGCAGCACGTCGTAGGGATCGCGCTGGTCGCCGTAGGCCGGACCGTCCATGCCGGGCGAGCCGACCGGCATGCCCGGCACGGCGAGGCCCACCGCCTTGGGCTTTTCCTTCAGCAGGCGCTGCACCTCGCGCGCCGGCACGTGGCCTTCGATGGCATAGCCGCCGACTTGCCCGGTGTGGCACGAGCCCAGCCTGGCCGGCATGCCCAGCCGCGTGCGCGCGGCGGTGTTGCCGTTGTCGTGCACCTTCGTGGCGAAGCCGTTCTTGTTGAGGTGCTTCACCCAGTCCTGGCAGCAGCCGCAGTTCGGGTCTTTCCAGATCTCGACCATGGGCGCGGCGGCCCGGGCGAGCGGGGCGATGGGCAGGGTGGCGGCCAGCGCCAGCAGGGTTCTTCGGTGCATGTCTTTCTTTCTCGGGGTCGGGGTTGTTGAAGCTCAGTGGTTGTGCGCACCGTGGCCCGAAGGCTTGCGCACGGTCGCGTCGGGGCTGTTGCCTGGGGTGGCGGGGGGCGTGTTGCGCGCGGCGGGCGGCGCGTTCGCGATGTCCGAGTTCGGCACTTCGCGCGCCACCGTGCCTGCCGGGTGCCTGAACCACCCGGGGTCGCGGTAGTCGCCGGGCTTCTGGTCGCGCCGCACCTTCAGCAGCGTGAACATGCCGCCCATCTCGGCCGGGCCGAAGGGGCCGCTGCCGGTCATCATGGGCAGCGTGTTGTCGGGAAGGGGCATCTCCATGCCGCCCATGTCGGCCATGCCCTTGTCGCCCATCACCATGTAGTCGGGCACCAGCTTCCTGATCTTCTCGGCCACGCCCTTGTGGTCCACGCCGATCATGGTCGGCACCTCATGGCCCATCGGTCCCATGGTGTGGTGCGCCTTGTGGCAGTGCAGCGACCAGTCGCCTTCCTCGTCGGCGATGAATTCCATCTGCCGCATCTGGCCCACCGCCACGTCCACCGACACCTCGGGCCAGCGCGCGGTGCGCGGCACCGGGCCGCCGTCGGTGCCGGTCACCTCGAACTCGTGGCCGTGGATGTGGATCGGGTGGTTGGTCATCGTGAGGTTGCCCACGCGGATGCGCACGCGGTCGCCGCGGCGCACGTTGAGCGTGTCGATGGCCGGGAACACGCGGCTGTTGAAGCTCCAGATGTTGAAGTCGGTCATGGTGTTGACCTTGGGGGTGGCGCTGCCGGGCTCCACGTCGAAGCTGCCGAGCAGGAAGCAGAAGTCGCGCTGGACGGTGTCGATCAGCGGATGCTTCTCCTTCGGATGCGTGACCCAGAAGCCCATCATCCCCATGGCCATCTGCACCATCTCGTCGGCGTGCGGGTGGTACATGAAGGTGCCGGGTCGCCGCGCGGTGAACTCGTAGACGAAGGTCTTGCCCGGCGGAATGTGCGGCTGCGTGATGCCGCCCACGCCGTCCATGCCGTTGGGCAGGCGCTGGCCGTGCCAGTGCACGGTGGTGTGCTCGGGCAGGCGGTTGGTCACGTAGATGCGCACGCGGTCGCCCTCGACCACCTCGATGGTGGGCCCGGGCGACTGGCCGTTGTAGCCCCACATGTTGACCTTGAAGCCCGGGGCCATCTCACGCACGACGGGCTCGGCGACGAGGTGGAATTCCTTGACGCCTGCATTCATGCGCCAGGGAAGCGTCCAGCCGTTGAGGGTGACGACGGGGTTGTAGGGGCGGCCGTTCGGCGGAGCCAGCGGAGGGGCGGTGGCGGTGGAGCCTTGCGACACGGGCTCGGGCAGCGCGGCCATCGAGACGCGGCTGACGGTGGTTGCGGCGACGGCGGTGGCCGCGCCCGCGAAGAAGTTGCGACGGTTCATGGTGTTTGCGCCTTCCCCTTCTGGGGGAAGGTTGGGATGGGGGCTCGGCGGGGCTGGAGGTGTGGGCATGGCTGGCGGTGTGGAGGCTGCGTGCCCCCACCCCAGCCTTCCCCCGGAAGGGGAGGGAGCGAACGCGGGTGCAGGTGAGGGG